>JANOWZ010000339.1:0-2111 GCA_031418155.1 Deinococcales bacterium | reverse complement strand
GTGGTGTTGAATTTCGCGGCCTCGCCACCCTCAAGGAAGTTCTGGTTGTACGAGTAATTCACGCCAAAACTGACGAACAGGTTTTCCAGAACCGGTCTCGAGACACTGACACCGAATCCGCTCGAGCGGGTGGTGTAGGTGCGCAACAGACCGTCTTTCGGCGGTGCGTAATCCGGCAAGATGTTTCCTTGTGCATCCTTTTGTCCGGGGATTTCAGTACCGCCCGTCACGCCCGTGAAAATCGAGAAGGTGATGGGTGTGCGCACCTGTTTGAAATCCAGGAAGTCCACGTAAATCCACGGGATCGTGTACGACAGGCTCGAGGACAGGAACTCTCCGGCATTATTCGGTTGCGCCTGAAGCGTGAATTTGATGCCGTTGTTCAAACCCCAAAGGTTCGTTTCCTGGTACGAAACCGATCCGCTCCAACCCTCACCGGGCCGTGAGGAGTACGAGATTTGTGGCAGGAACGCGCCGGTCGCGCCCTCCTCGAGGTTCAGGACCAGGATCACCTCGTCGGGTTTTTCCGGGTTTGGGGTGCGAAAGACCGCACCGGTCGAGAGCGAACTCGGATTGATGACCTCGAGCCTGGAGATGCGTTCAAACGCGCCCTGAATGGTTTTCTGACTGAACAATCCCGGTGCCGGCAGTTCGCGCAAAATAATAAAATCTTGGGTGCGATGCTCCGGGTTTTTCCAGGCGACCTCGTAACCAATGATTTTCAACTCGAGGATCTTGATCGTGTAGACACCGTCCTGGAAGCTGACCTCTGGGGGTTTGGCGATGCGGAACCCGGCGGCCAGGTAGGCGTTTTCGATGGCCCCAGCGTCCTCTTGGGCGGCAATGGCATTGAAAACATCATCCTTTTTGAGTTTCAGGACTTTTTGCAATGCTTCGCTCGAGACTGCCGTGTTGCCCTCAAATTTGATCTCTTTGATCGGTCCGGCGGCGGCCTCACCGAGCGTGATGGTCACGGCCACGCCATCCTCGCTGGTCTGTTCAACTTTCAGGCCCACCTGCTTGTCGCGGTCTTTGTTCAGGCGGCGGACTTCTTCGAGCAGCTTGTCGTAATTGAAGAAATCGCCCGATTTGACGGTCAGGCTCGAGGGTTCGACACCCAATTCGGTCGCATCGATGGTGATGATTTTGACTTCAACCACGATCACTTTCAGGGCTCCGTCGGTCAGTTCGGTGCTCAAGAGGCTGATACCGGAACCACGGTAGCCCTTGCTGCGGTACAGGCCATCGACACGCACGAGCGCCTGCTGGTAGAGGTCGGCGTTGAATTCGCCTTTGTCCAAGACGGCTTTGAAGACCGCCTCGATGTCTTTGCTTGGCACGAGCGTCGCGCCTTCAACCGTGACGGATTTGAGTTTTGCTTTGGCGTTGATCGTGTACGTGACCGTGACCGTGTTGTCGCTGCCAGGTTTGCCGACCTCGAGTTTGATTTCGGGCACGAACGGCAAAAAATTCTGGCGGTAGATCTGGCCCAGTGCGGCGCGGGCCTCCTCGAGTCGGGCATTGTCCAGGATCACGCCCGGTGCGAGCGTGAAGCGTTCCTCGAGCACGGCTTTGAGTTGTGTGACATTCAGGATCGTGTCGCCTTTGATCTCGATGCCGCCAATTTTCGGGTTGGCTGCGACGGTGATGACCAAGTAATTCTTGCCGTCCGTGACGCGCACCTCGACTTTGACTTCGCTGAACAAGCCCAACTCGAGCACACGGGTGCGAACATCTTCGGGTTTGATGTTCTCGACCAGGTTGCCCGGTTCGACATCCAAGGAGATTTTGATGCGCCCTTTGAGCACGTCGTCGTCCGTGCCTTCGATCAGGATGTCCTCGAGCGGGCCGGTCACGCTGGCTTGCTGGGCCACGGCGGGTTGGACGAACATGGGGGAGAACAGGATGCTCGAGAGGATCAGCACAAGCAGGGCGAGGGGTCGGATGGGTTTGAGCATGAAGCCTCCAGAGGTTTTGACTGGGGCAAGTGATGCCCAGTATCAATTTGAGTGTTCACTGCGCACAGATTTGGCTTCTGAGGCCACGGTGAGAAGCATGATCCAATACTTGAGGTTCTGGAAGTATTGAGCCAGCACGATACCGCACAACGC
>JANOWZ010000338.1:0-3052 GCA_031418155.1 Deinococcales bacterium | reverse complement strand
CCCGGCACCTGCACGAAGTACCCATCACCGCGCAAATGCTCGAACGCTGCCCGCATGGTGGTCTGATGATCGGTGATTTCCTGTTCCGGCCAACCACCGGATCGGCGTCGCTCGAGTCGCATGGTTTCGGCATCGCGGGTGATCCAGATGGTCGGCTGTTGCAAACCGGACCGAACCACCTCGGTCGGCATTGCGGCATCCATGATCAGGCAGGCCCGCAACCGAGGCTCGAGTCGGCAGGCTTCAGCAGCGACAATGCCGCCGAGCGAAACACCAAACGTGCCGATGTGTTGCAGGTCCAACCGTCCGGTCAAACGATGATTCGGGTCGGCCCGATTCAGGGCGACCAGTTGATCCAGCGTGAACGTCACGTCCTGCGTCAGATACGGAATGATGCCTTTCTCGAGGGGCCGACCGTTCAAAATTGGCGCAATTTTAGCCCGACTGTAACTTTGGCGAATCAAGGTTTTCATCTGCTCGAGCGGAATCGAATTTGTTCGGTGTCCATCCGGGAAGACGACCGATGAGGCGGTGTACGGCTGGTCGATGGCCGCAACGACGTAACCATGCGAAACCAGTTCCTCGACTTGAAAAGTGTTCATTTGACGATAACCGATGGCCCCCTCGAGAAAGATCAGCAGCGGGTAGTTCGGTTTGTCATCGGCCACGGGTGCGGCTTGGATGGCGTTCGTGGTCACGTATTTCAACTGCCCGAAGATGAAGCCTGGAACATGTTTGATCCGCGCCAACGCAGAGGAAATGGCATCGGCATCCTGGATGTAAGGCGCACGCAACGATGATGGATCTGTTTTGGCGGGATACCAGATTTGCACCATCAACTCACGACGGGCGTTTGGATCGCTGTTGAACATCTCGAGACGATTCGTGTCCGTCCAGTGGTAGGTCAGCGTGCCAATCGCGTAAGGCCCACCCGGAGGCGGGAAGCGAAATACGGGCAGGACCACCCGGAACGCGAGCACCAAGGAAGCCAAAATAAAAATTGATCCGGCAATCACGGGAAGGCGTTTGGCGAACCAAGGCGGTAAGAAGATATCGGACACCGAACCGCTGGTTGCGCCAAGCTTCTCGGCGTAATCGGTCAGGGGACAGCGATAGCCATTCCCGAGAAAAACTGCTGCCTCGAGCAGCACCAGAACGAAGGCCGTCCACGTCAGCCAACCGATCAATCCGGTTGCTGCCGAAAAAATGACGATGCCGATGCAGACGCTGAAGAAAACGAAAATCAGGGTATGGACGAACTTGATGAACACCAGGGAATGCAGCACGCGAACCTCTATCTCGAGCGTCAAGTCAGTGCCGGATTGACCCGTCCTGATGCGGGCCGTCTTGGTGGGGGCCGTCCCGGTGTGGGCGCATCAGAAGGTATGCGCCACCACCAATCAACGCAAGCGACCAGACGATGCCCCAAATTCCGGTCAGCCAGTCTGCGGTCAAAGCCGCCATCATCAGGCAGCCGATGGTCGGGTAGATCGCCCAGCGATGCGACCCTTGCCAGACCACGGCGAATGTGGCGGCCAGTCCGATGAACAACACCGTGCCACCGGCAGCGTCAAAACGGGTGACCAGCGCGAGCGTCAAGAGTGTGCCCGCCGGAATGATTGCCCACCAGAAATCGCGCTTGAGCATGGCGATGGTGGCGAAGCCCAGTCCGATGCAGGCGAGAAAGACCGTGCCGCCCCAGTCATCACCGATCAGGACGGTCAGGGCCAACCCGATCAGGCTCGAGGCGGGAATCAACGCCCACCATTGGTCGGAGTCGCGGGCGAACCAAGCCAGAAAACCGAGGCCACCGACGGCGAACAATGCGGCCCATGCGAGGTTTGAGAATGCCGCCAAAAATCCGAAATTGCTGAGCAGTCCGAGCGCCCCGACGATCAGGAACAGGACGGCGAGAATCCAGGGTGTGTCTTTGCGTTCCATAAAAAGCTCCTTTGATACGGTGGTGACTGGCGTGGATCGCTCGAACTGAAACGAGCACTGCGCCCAATTCGTAACAAATATTTCCTGGCTCGAGATCAACACTCGAGTCGTGCAAGATCAGGGTTGTGTTGATGACTTTTTGCCCACTGTCACAACCTCGAGCGGACGCAGCACTTGCGCGATGCCTTCGGCCCAGGCGGTGATCGCGTTCCAATCGCGGAAGTCGCCGGTCGGAGCGCCCAGCGCCCGGATCATGATTTTCTCGCCGAAGTTCAAATCCTGAATGTCGATCTTGCCGTGAAACAAAATGGTGTCGTGAGGTTTGATCCTGTCGGCGATGGTCTGTTGCGCCTCCGGGAATCGCCAGCCGTGCATGCGTTCAACCGGATCGCCAGGACCGGTCGGGCCGCTCGAGAAAATCCAAACGGGTCGGGTTGCAAGTGCCTCCTCGTGGGTCTCGAGGAATTCCACAGCCTCTTTCATCCAGTGGCCCATGTACACGGCGCTACCGAGCACCACGGCGTTGTACGGGTTCAAGTCTGTCACGCCCGCGACGGGCTGAATGGTGACGTTGTCGCCTTTGGATCGCAGCACCTCGGCAATTTTTTCGGCGATCTCGGTGGTCGAACCGGATCGGCTGGCGTAAGTCACGAGTACGTTTTTCATATGATTTCCTCCGTCTTTTCTCGAGCAGTTCTGTCATGAGATCCAATTCGATTTACCGACTCGACTCAACCGTGATTTGCCCGATGCCACCATTGATTTCGACTTCGAGGCGGTTGCTGGCCGTCTCGAAGCCGCTCGAGGTGTACAAGTCGCCGTCGTGCTGATAATCGCCAATGATGTTGATCGAACCGATGCCACTCGAGGCGCGAATTCGGGCTTTCATGCCGTTCGGAATGCGGATTTTTGTTGAGCCCACACCGCTTTCGATGCGGGCCATCACGCGACCCTTGGCGGGCAGTGTGACCCTCATCGCACCGACACCACCTTTGAGCGTGAACTCGGTGACACGCAATTTGCTGAGGTCAATCTCCGATTTGCCGACACCCGTTTTGATGCGCAGCACCAGTGGGATGTTTGGTGAAAGCCCAAGTTTCCAATCCGAATT
>JANOWZ010000337.1:0-26753 GCA_031418155.1 Deinococcales bacterium | reverse complement strand
CCGGGCGGACACTCTGGGCACAAGGAGGCAGACATGAACAACCAAACCGGCCATTCCGCCCAGAAGCCCTCGAGTCACGCCCAGGAGGTCCGTATGAAAAAGTTCAACTCCAACCTCAAGTACGCCATCGCCCCGTTGCTCGCCGCGTTCCTGATGGCCTGTGGAACGCCATCGGGCCAACCGCAGACGCAATCGCAAAACGATCCGTTTTTTGAGGCCAAAAACACCTTCGGCAGCGAACCACCGCTCGGTGCGGCCATCGTCTCGAGCGAGGAGTTCAAGAAGGTCTTCAGCGAACAAAACGCCAAATTCTTCACCAAGGCCGACCTCGAGAAGATCCGGGTGGACGAAGAAAAACGCAACAGCGAGAACGAGGCCGTGGTTGAGAATTACGTCCAGGCCCATCCCGAGGCGGCGAACCTGTTGCTTGAAACCGACGAGGACAAAATCAATGGCGACGGCGACCACCTCAAGAACATTGCCGAGGGCCAATCGGTTGTGACGCTCGGGCGACGCTCGAGGCTTGCAGCACTGGCCAGCAACATCACGGTCTTTCCAACAAAACCCAATCAGCTTGCTTTGTACGAATCGGGCCTGAACAACCTGCACGCCTTTCTGGACGAAAAACTCAACAAGGATTACAGCCTGCTCGACTACGAATTGCCGACGCTCGAGCAGGCCAAGAACCTCTCGACAGAGGCGTTGCAACTGCAAAACGACAAGCTGATGGTCATCGCCGACCGTTACAGCATTCGGGATTACGCCCGCCTTGCGCTTTACGACCCGGAAGATCCCAAAAACGAAAAAGGAGCCGCCAACCAACTCGACCGCCACCAGGTTGGAGCCTGCGAAGCACCGAGCGCGGGCGGGATTTACGCCAACTTCGATTGGCCACTCAAAAAATTCACCAGCAGTGTCAAACAACAAGGCATGCGCGGCACCTGCTGGGGCTTCGCGGACACGGCGGCCCTCGAGATTGTGGTGGCCAAGAAGATCAACCGGCGCGTTAATTTCTCCGAACAAGACTTCGCCGCCAACCGTTTCTTGTACCTGCAACCGCGTGAATCCGGTGACGGTGGCGACGCCTTCTCGTTGGCGCACACCGCCTGGGAGAAGGGCTTCGAGTTCGCCTACGAAAAAGAATGGGAATACAACAAAAGCTGGTCGCAACGCAACGTCGAAGCACCCGTCAAAAGCGGCAACTGGCACCTCGAGCAAACCTGCGTCGGTTACGGCGACCTGTGCTCGAACACGAATTACCAGGGGCATTTCGTTTGCGTCAACCTCTCAATCTTCGGCTACCAATGCTTCAAAGCCTCGAAGAAC
Organism: Deinococcales bacterium; assembly: GCA_031418155.1. Classification (GTDB taxonomy): domain Bacteria; phylum Deinococcota; class Deinococci; order Deinococcales; family JAAFIG01; genus JANOWZ01. The sequence continues at coordinate 25,427 of JANOWZ010000337.1, read as the reverse complement.
ATCGTCAGCCGTTCCGGTTACACCTTCGGGAACGAACCTCGAGATTTTTGGAACGCAGAAAACACCCAACAGGCCGCAGTGACACTGGTGCTGCGCAGCCTGTTCGGAGGCGCGACCGTGCTCGGCATCGACGCGAACTACCTGCAACCCGACGCGAACGGATTCGTCGCCAACCTCGAGCCAAACGTTGTCAAGGGTGTCAAGCTGGTTGGTCTGAACCATTACGTGACCGTCACCGGGTACATCTCCAACGAGGCGCTTCAGCAGAAGCTGCCGAATGGTCCGAGCGGTGCGGGCGGCGGGTACTTTATCCTCAAGAACTCCTGGGGCGATTGCTGGGGCGATGCCGGATACGCTTACGTGCCCTGGGATTGGGTCAAGAAGTTCGCCGGTCAAGCCATCCAAATCGACTGACCCACAACAAGTTCAAAACATTCGAGACCCGAGGGAACGGTTCCTTCGGGTCTCAACGTGAACGTCATGCTGATCGCTCGAGGGCAGCACATCCTACCCAGTCGCTCGGCAGAATTAAGACGGAGGTGCATCATGAAACGCTTCTCGCTCGTGCTCGCTTTGGGCATGTCCGTCAGCGGACATGCTCAGGAATACCGCCCAACACCGATCCCGCCAACGAATCTTTATGGCGGGCAATTCACTGTTCTACCGAATGGCAGCATCCTGCCAACGCAACCGTTGGTCAACACACTCCAACCGATTCAGCAAGATCCAACCGTGGCGTTGCACGAAGGTCGTGTCCATCATGTGCAAGACACTGATGCCACCACCAAAGGAGGTTGCAGCGATGCGGAACCATTCGCGGATCAAGCGGACAAGGCTTGGCTCGAGCTTGTCCAGCACGGGCGGCCGTGCTGGGTCGTTGGGCATCATCAGGCCTTGATTTCAACACGGTTTGGCGTGCGGCTGGAAGTAAACGACCTACACCAACTCAGGATGATGAACGCGGTTGGCGGCGTGGGTGGCAGGTGAATGTCTGGGTGGGACTCGGGTTTCAGGTGTTCCCTGGTTGAAACGAGCGCCCTGAATTCGCCAGCAGAATCAAAAAACCGTAGCATGACCCTCCTAGGGAGGTCACCATGACCACACTGCACGTGAACCCCGTCAGCAAACCCGTCTTGCCTGAAACCATGAGGGCCATCGTCGCTTACGCCCCAGGCGATTACCGGCTCGAGACCGTCCCCGTGCCGAGGGCCGGACCGGACGACATCATCATCGAGGTCGAGGCCTGTGGTATTTGCGCTGGTGACATCAAGGCGTTCGTCGGTGCCGAGAGCTTCTGGGGTGGCGGCGGTCAGGCCGCATACATCAAAGCGCCAATGATTCCCGGTCACGAGTTCGTCGGCATCGCCGTTGAGATTGGCGAGAACGTGGCGGCGGCGGGTGAGTTTAAACTCGGTGATCGCTTGATTTCCGAACAGATCGTGCCCTGCGAGAAGTGCCGCTTTTGCAAACGCGGCCAATACTGGATGTGCGAACGCCACGACGTTTACGGCTTCCAGAACAACGTCAACGGCGCGATGGCGAAATACATGCGCTTCCCCAAGGAGTCGCGCACGCATCACGTGCCCAAGGATTTGCCGCTCGAGCAGGCGATGCTGATCGAGCCATACGCCTGCTCGGTTCACGCGGTGGATCGGGCAAACATTCAACTCGAGGACGTGGTGGTGCTGGCGGGCGCGGGCACGCTCGGCCTGGGCATGGTTGGCGCGGCACGGTTAAAAAACCCCTCGAAGTTGATCGTGCTTGACACCAAACCCGAACGTTTGCAGTTGGCAAAGGATTACGGTGCCGATCTGGTGATGAACCCGCTCGAGGAGGATGTGGTGCAGCGCGTCAAGGACCTGACCGACGGCTACGGTTGCGATGTCTACATTGAGGCCACAGGTCACCCCTCAAGCGTGGTTCAGGGCCTTGGAATGATCCGCAAGCTCGGGCGGTTCGTGGAATTCAGTGTCTTCTCGCAGGATGTCAGTGTGGATTGGAGCATCATTTCGGACCGCAAGGAACTCGACATTCTCGGTTCGCACCTCGGGCCGTACTGCTACCCATTGACGATTGCGGCCATCGCCGACGGTCGCCTGCCAACGGCTGGCGTGGTCACACACACCTTGCCGCTCGAGGATTTCGAGGGCGGATTCCAGATGATGAAGAAGGGCGAGAAGTCACTCAAGATCTTGCTGATCCCGTGACCCACAGCAGCTAAAGGATTTGGGAAGAAATAACTTCCCGATTTCCAAAACAACGAAGTCGAATTCAGCACGGTTTCTCGAGGTCAAACCAAGAAGTTGTTTCAGCCAGGATACTGAGGGCCTGCGCCACAGCGCTCGAAAGGAGAGATCAACGGTGCCCAAAACAATTGCGATTGGTTGTGACGACGCGGGTTACGCCCTCAAGGAAATCCTCAAACAATTCATCGAGACCGAAGGTTGGGACGTGGCCGATTTCGGTTGCCATTCCGAAGCACCGGTCGATTACCCAGATGTCGGGTTTGCCGTCTCGAGCGCTGTGGCCCGTGCTGAGTACAGCCGCGCCGTGCTGATCTGTGGCACGGGCATCGGCATGGCCATCACCGCCAACAAGGTTCCCGGCGTGCGTGCGGCGCAAGCGCACGACACCTTCAGCGCTGAACGGGCCCGCAAATCCAACAATGCCCAAGTGCTGACGATTGGCTCGAGGGTGATCGGACCCGAACTTGCCAAATTCATTGTGCGGGCGTGGTTGGAATCCGAATTCGAGGGTGGCCATTCGGCCCGCAAAGTGGAGAAAATGATCCAGATCGAAAATGCCAATTTCGAGCACCTGTTGCCGCCACCCGAGGTTCGTCACTCCGCAGCCCGATCCATGATTCACCTGACCAACACCACCACGAACACCACCAACACCGCCGAGGACAGCCAGTGAAAAAACTGATCAATGACCCATTTGATTTCGTCGATGAAATGCTCGAAGGCTTCTTGCTGGCCCATGCCGACAAGATCGAACGCGTTGGACGGCGTGCTGTGGCTCGAGTTGGTGGACCAACGCCTGGCAAGGTCGGCGTGGTCATCGGTGGTGGCTCTGGGCACCTACCCGCCTTCATCGGCTACGTCGGTCTCGGCGGTGCGGATGCCGCGCCAGTCGGCAATGTCTTTGCCTCGCCGCCCGCCAAACCGGTGCTCGAGGCGACCCGAGCCGCAAACGGGGGCGCAGGTGTGATTTACAGTTACGGCAATTACGCCGGGGATGTCATGAACTTTGATCGGGCGGCAGCCATGGCCGAACTCGAGGGCATCAAGGTCAAGACGGTGCTCGTGACCGACGACGTGGCCAGCGCTCCCAAATCGGATCAGCACCTCCGTCGCGGCATCGCTGGAGATTTCTTCGTCTTCAAGGCGCTCGCCGCCAAAGCCGCGACGATGGCCGACCTCGAGCGTGTCTATCAAGCTGGTCAGACAGCCAATGACAACACCCGCACGATGGGCGTGGCCCTCTCAGCCTGTACGGTTCCGGCCAACGGCAAACCAACCTTCAGCCTCGGCGAGGACGAGATGGAAATTGGCCTCGGCATTCACGGCGAACCAGGACTGCGTCGCGCCCGGATCGAACCGGTTGATCGGGTCGTCGAGGAGATGTTCGCCGCAATCGAGGCCGACCTCGAGATCGCCGGGTCCGACGTGGCGGTCCTGATCAATGGCCTCGGGGCGACCCCACCGGAGGAGTTGTACCTGATCTACCGGCACCTTGCCAAACTGCTCGAGGCCCGAAAAATCAAGACGAAAAAACTCTATATCGGTGAGTACGTCACCAGCCTTGAGATGGCGGGCGCATCCATCAGCCTGATGCGTCTCGACCCGGAATTGCACGACCTGGTGATGGCCCCCGCCGACTGCCCAATGTTCTCACAACGATAAACAACGATCAACGAGGAGCATCGTGAAAAGCATCGATGGCGAACGCCTTAAAACAATCCTCGAGCAGGTCTGCAATCGGCTCGAATCGGCCAAAGACGAACTCTGCGCCCTCGACTCCGAGGTCGGCGACGGCGATCATGGTGTGTCAATCGCGGTTGGCATGAGGGCCATTCGCCGCGCCTTGCGCGACTTGCACTCGCCCAGTCCAGAAGCGATCTGGCGTGCCTGCGCTGAAGCCTTCGCCGATGATGTCGGCGCGAGCATCGGCCCGCTGTATGAAGCGGCCTTCACTGCCGCCGCCGAGGTCAGCGCCGGGAAAACCTCGCTCGACACACTCGAAGATTGGGCACGAATCATCTCCGCGATGAGCCAGGCAATTCAGGCCACCGGCAAGGCCACGGTGGGCGACAAGACGATGGTGGATGCCTGGGCTCCCGCCAGCAGCGCCATCCATCAGGCGCTCGAGCAGCACCAGGACCTCGAGGTTGGCTTTCTCGGTGCTGCCAAGGCCGCGCACGCTGGGGCGGTTGGCACGAAAGGAATGTTGCCGAAGCTCGGTCGGGCCAGCCGCCTGGGAGAACGGGCTCGAGCCTGTCAGGACGCGGGTGCGACCTCATCAGCGATGTTCATCGAATCGCTGGGTCAGGCCATTCAGATCGTCTGAGGTTGGCACAATGCGTTCACCGCTTAACCGGAACTCACGTCAAATCAAGGGGCCATGAAACGATTGGAAGGTTGCTCGCAGCCTCGATCTCGAGCAGGCGATTGTACTTGGCCAGGCGTTCGGATTGCGTGATTGATCCGACCTTGATTTGTTGCCCCCAAGCGACGGCCAGGTCGGCAAGCCAATTGTCTTCTGTTTCGCCACTGCGGGCGCTGACGGTCACCTGCCAGCCCGCTTGATGCACAAGCCGTGCCGCCTCGCCAGCTTCGGTGAGCGTTCCGATTTGGTTGACTTTCAAAAGCAAGGCGTTTGCCGCCTTGCTCGAGATGGCACGCTGGATGCGAGCCGGATTGGTGCAGAGGAAATCGTCGCCGAGCACAAGCGCCTGACTGGCGATGCATTGCCGTAAGTCTGGCCAGTCGTCCCAGCTTTCCTCTGCCAGTCCATCCTCGAGACTGACGATGGGAAATGCCTTGACCAAATTTGCCAGGAATTCGATCATGCCCTCGGCATCGAGCACCTGATTTCCAAGGTCATAGTGACCATCGTTGTGGAAATGGCTCGAGGCGACATCAACGGCAAGACTCACGTCCATCCCTGGTTTCAATCCAGCATCGCGGATCGATTCGACCGCTTCCTCGAGCATGACAGTGACGTTTTCAAACGGTGGTGCGAGTCCGCCCTCATCGGCACGCAGTTCGCGCATGCCGTAACGTCGGCTGGCTCGCGCTGAGGCGGCACGGTAGACGGCATGGGTCATCTCGAGCGATTCTGCGATGCTTCTGGCCGAGGCGGGCACGATCAGCACATCTTGAAATGGAACTTGGCCGCCGGCGTGCTTGCCACCCGAGAAGAGGTTGACCGTCAACCTGGGCAGGGTTTCGAGGGGACGCCCGAGCAGGTTGGCGAAGTGCCGGTAAAGCGGCAAGCCAGCTTCAGTGGCGACCGCACGGACAAAGGCGAGCGACACGGCAAGGATGGCGTTTGCACCGAGGCGCGATTTGTTGATTGTGCCATCCAATTCGATCAGCGCATGGTCGAGGTCAGGCTGCTGTGCGAAGCTGCAACCCGCGAGTGCTTGGTTGATCTCGAGGTTGATGTGTTCAACGGCCTTGCGACAGCCAAGGCCTTGATACCGCGCCTCCCGGTCGCGCAATTCGAGGGCTTCAGCGCTGCCGGTGGATGCGCCTGACGGAACCGACGCGGAGGCCAGAATGCCACCTTCAAGTTCGCACCAGGCTTTGACGGTGGGTCGCCCTCGGGAATCAAGAATCTCGAGTGCCCGCAGATTCTTGATGGTGCTCACGTTGTCACGACCCCTTGGAGCTTCTGTGCGAATGCATCAATCAGGGAATTCATGCCCGTAGGAATGCTCGAGATCAGGTCAATGACGATCCGACGTTGACGTGTGCGTTCGCTCTGATCAAGGTACTCGAGCGGCGACCGACCACAGACCCGCGCCAGCAGACAGGCGAGTGTGTGCCGCACGGCCCTGGCCTCGAGTTGTGGTGTGAGTAACCCGTTGGCCGCCTCGGAGTATGCCTGCCAGTACTGCCGGGCAGCCTCGAGAAACGCTACCCGATGCGCGATCAGGTGGTGCGCTTTGCAGAGCAGGTGCGTCATCGAGAAACCAAGGTCAAAGGCCGGATCGCCAAAGTGAATCACCTCGTGGTCCACGAGGATCAGGCGGTTTTGATAGACGAGGACGTTCTTCGGGCTGTAATCACCATGAACGAGCGTGATGCGGTTGGTGCGCGTGTCGTTGATCAGTGCGTGCAAGAAGTTCGCAGCTTCCGGCTCGAGGCTGGCCGTGTAGGCGTAGTACGGCTCGAGTCGCAGGGTCTCAAAAAATGTTCGGTCGTCGAACACACGCTCGATTTCATGGCGGCGCTCGAGGGCACGAGACTCGAGGATGCCCAACATCGTACCGAACTGCCGCACCTGCTCGAGGTGAAGTGCTCCATTCATCAGCATGGTTTTCCAGTTCTGATGCGGTTGCGGCACGGCCTGCATGGCGAGGATGTGATGCGTGTGATCCTCGAAAACGAAGGCCACGGTGCTGCCCAATGGAGCGAGTTGACCCAGCCAACGCAAGCCGTCAGCCTCACGGTGAATGCGTTCGGGGCTCGAGAACCAGTCGCTGGCCACACGGAGTTTCTCGAGTGCCTGTTTGAGCACCCAGGCCTCGCCCGTTTCGCGTTCGACGAGCACAGTGCGGTTGGAGATGCCTCCCCCAAGCACGCGCACCACTGGTCGTTCACTGGCGGCAATACGACCGGTCGCCTGCAAATAGGCGATCAAGGCTTCCGGTTGTTCGATGTCGAGGCTCGAGGTCACGCTTCACCACGCTTGATCTCGAGCGCGGCGGCTCCGAGCAGGTTTGCACGGTCAAACAGCGCACTTGGGCAAACGACGAGTTGTTGATCGTCTAGTTCTTCCTCGAGTGAATCCCGAAACAACATCCATGCCCGAGCGAGGTTTCCACCGACGACCAGACAACCGGGATTGAACGCCTGTACCCATGGTTTGAGGACCCGCCCGAGGTGCTCACCCAATTCGAGGAAGGCCGCCATCGCATCAGCATCACCTGCTTGAGCCAACTGGGCCAATTCGACTGGTGTGACCTTGCAACCCGTGCGCCCAAAATACGCTCGCTCGAGGGCACGACCAGACACGAAATCTTCGGCGATCCCATTTTGGTAGGGCAAATTCCAGATTGCACCATTCGGTGGCAGGCCAGTGCCTTGATAGCAGGGTTGACCATCGACCACGAAACCTCCGCCCAACCCAGTGCCGAGCGTCAGGCCGAGCACCCGCCGATGACCTCGAGCCGCACCAGCCCACCATTCGCCGAGGGCGAACAGCGTGGCATCGTTGCCAAAGGCGAGCGGCACCTTACCGAACCGTTGCTCAAACGCCCGTTGTTGCAGCGCTGCGCCGACATCCGAACCGTACAGGGCGGCGAACTTGTGCTCGAGCCTGGAGATGCCAGTGGTGTACTCGAAGGGACCGGGCATGGCAATCCCAATCCGAGCAATCGTTGGGCTTCCCGCTTGCTCATGCGCCGCGAGCGCCGTGGAACTCCAGACCTCGAGCAGTGCCTCTGCACTGGCATTGGCATCAACGGCGACCCGCGTTTCGGTGGTTTCCAAAATCGAGCGTGACTCGAGATCGACCACGGCCGCAGAGACGTGACTGCCACCGATGTCGAGCGCGAGTGCGTGTTGGGTTGGAACCATCGTCATCAACTTATCCCGACTTGCTCGCGTGCTCTTGAGGTTCGGCGTTCGGTTTTACGAAGGCCCGGATGACTTTGACCGGATTCATGTCTTGGTTGGTCAGGCGGTACGACCCGGCGGCGGCGGGCACGACGAAACATTCACCGTAATTGAAGTGCTGCCGCATCCCGCCAGCCGTCTCGAGGACCACCTGTGTGCCCTCGACCAGACTCATGATGTGGCATTGGCCATTTGTCTGAACGGACAGTTCATGCTTAAATTCAAGGCGGTGTACGTCGTAAAAGTGCGCCGCGTGTGTGGGCAGGTGAACGATTTGCCAATCCGTTCCGCGCTCGAGCACCTGCGGTTTTGAGATCAATTCCTGGGCCACCTTCGGGCCGCGTCGATCCCAGTTCAGGTTTTCAAAAGCGCGGGCGATGTTGAGTGGCCTGGGCCTGCCGTCGAGGTCGAGCCGCAACCAGTCGTACATCTTGAAAGTGAAAATGTACGGGGTGGCGCTGATCTCGAGCACCAGCGCGCCTGAGCCTGAACAGTGAATTGTTCCGGTGGGAATCAGGAACAGGTCGTGCCGTGCGGCTGGATGTTTTTGCACGAAGTGCTCAACATCGACGGGGGTGGCGTGCTCAAGGCTCTGCTCGAGCATCTGACGGAATTCATTCGGGTCTGTCTCGCTTTGAAACCCGAGGTAGACGCTGGCCTGTGCTTCGGCCTCAAGGATGTAATAGGTTTCGTCCTGCGTGAAGGGCTCACCGAAATGCTCGAGGGCATAAGCGGGTGTTGGGTGACATTGCAGCGAAAGGTTCCCGCCCCGGATCGTGTCGAGGTAATCGAAACGGATCGGGAAATCGAAACCAAAACGATCCGCCGCCTTGCCGAGCACGGCACGGTGGTCGTGGTACATCAACCAGTCAAAGGAAACCTCGAGCAGGTGTCCATCCGACTCGAACAGCAGCCCGTTTTCCGGTACGATCAACTCGAAACTCCAGGCGTAATTCGGCGCCCCCTGGGGCAGTGCTGGCACGAGCGTTTTGAGGCGCTGCCCGCCCCACGCGCCGGGTTCAAACCACGGTCGCACGCGAAAGAAATTCGTGGCCATCTGCTCGAGACCAGAGCGCAAGTTCGAGCCAGACATCAGGGCGATTTCGTCGGGGCGTTGCGCGTCCACGATCACGTCGACACGCTCGAGCAGCTTTAATTTGTGGGCATTCAATGCGGGCCAATCGACGAAGTAGAAGCGTTTGTACATCTGTTTTGCGTCGCTCGTTTCATGGCCGCCAAGGTTGGTGATGCTTCCGGCCCGAGCACGAAATTGCAATTCGTTCTTGGGAAGATCAACGTAAACGAGCAGTCCCTCCCACCCGGCGAGCGCCGCGCCGCAACCGTAGATGATCTTCAAGTCGGCGATGCGTTCTGGCCGCATGGCCTCGAGCCGAGCAGGGTCAAAAAAGTCCTCGAGTGTCCCCGTGAATCGCCTGCCGAAGAGCGGATCGTTTCCGCCAAGAAAGGGGTTGGCGAGGGCTTCAAGCTCGAACGGATTGCACATGGCGCAACTCACGTCATGCCATGCGGCGCTGTGCCCGTGCGCTTCAAGGACCGTGTTGAGCCGCGCTCGAAAGTCATCCCAGAACACGCCGATGAAGCCGTCAATCGTGATCTGAGTCTGCCCTTCGAGCCTCGCGGCGAGCGCTTCAAAGCCGAGTTCTATTTGCCCAGGCCCGAGCACAAAGGCTGGATACAGTTCGTACTGTCCGGCCATCGTCGCCGGACGACTTGAGGGCATGAGCGGTTGCGTGGTCTTTCGCCAGGATTGTTCTGCTTGCACTGTGGTGGTCTGAACATTCATCGCGCCGTGAACCCCCCATCGACGATCATGCCCGCGCCGACCACCGAGGCGGCCTCATCCGAGGCGAGGTACGCGGCCATCGCCGCAATCTCGGTTGGCGTGACCAATCGACCGTGCGGCTGGCGTGCTTGCATGGCGGCTCGAGCAGCTTCAGGATCGTCGTAACCCGCCGTGATGCGTTCAACCCAGGGCGTGTCCACGGTTCCTGGCAGGATCGCGTTGACCCGCACGCCCTCGAGCACGTGGTCGATGGCGGCAGCGCGGCTGAGGGACAGCACGCCACCCTTGCTGGCACAGTACGCGGCGCGATTGGTGATGGCAACCACGGCGGCAGCACTCGAGATGTTGATCACCGATCCTGTTGTGTTCGTGCCGCGAACCGTGTCTCGAATCGCGGGGATCGCGTACTTCATGCCCAGAAACGTGCCTTTGAGGTTCACGTCCATCACGCGGTCCCAGTCCTCTTCGTTGGTTTCGACCACGGTGGCAGCCACGGCGATTCCAGCGTTGTTGACCAGCACCTCGAGCCCGCCCCATTCCTGGATCACCTGGGCGATCATCGCCTGGATCGATTCGCCCTGCGTGACGTTCAACCCAAGGGCCAGTCCGGGCATCTCGAGTTGGGCCACGGTCTCTTGGGCGCTTTTGAGGTCGAGATCGGCAACCAGCACACGTGCCCCTTCCTGGGCGAATCGGATGGCGATGGCGCGACCGATGCCGCTGCCCGCTCCGGTGACGATGGCACGACGTTGCTCGAGTCGTCTGAGGGTCATGGTTGTCTCGGGTATTCAAGTAATCGAGGAAGAATACAGGGTTCGCCCCCACGAAAGACAATGTTCTGTGGGGACGAACTCGATGTTCGCCCTTCCCTCGAGACGTATTCGATCCCGTCGAACTTCGAGTTGTTCCATCCGTTGCGCACTTGGAAGGAGTGAAAGTGCTCGGGCCGGTCTGAAGTCTCGGGTGCGTGACACGGCACGATTCGATCTTTGAATGCTCCGGGTTTCATCTTGAGCCTCCGGGGTGTCGGCGGGGATTGACAAGTGCGCTTGGCTGTCCGTAGACTCATCAAGTCATCAGATGACTAAATGAATACTCGATTTTGTGCCACCCGTCAAGCGAGGTTGCCGTGAACGCTATCACCATCAACCCAACCACCTCGAATCGCTCGAGCCTGTCAGAACACCTCAGTCAACGCATCCTCGACCTGATCCGCTCCGAGCAACTGCAAACCGGTGATCGCCTGCCCTCGGTCAGCGAATTGGCCGAACGCTTTGCGGTCGCCACCCCAACATTGCGCGAGTCGCTGCGACGACTCGAGGCGATGGGTGCAATCAAGATTCGTCACGGTTCCGGCATTTATTTGCTCGACGGTTTTGATCGGGCCGTAATGGTCAACCCGCACTATGGTCAACCGACAGCCCACACCATCCATGATCTGCTCGAGGCCCGATTGCTGATCGAACCGCGCCTGGCCGAACTGACCGCGCAGCACATCAGTGACGATCAGATCGCCCACCTCGAATCCTTGCTGACCTGTGCCGAGGCACATCTTGAAGGTGATGACAAAGCCCTACACGATGCCAACGCTTCGTTCCACGAAGCCATCGCCCGCTACTCCGGCAACGAGATTTTGCTGGGCATCATTCAGTCGCTGGCTGGCCTGTACAGCTACGAACAACTGGTGATGATTGAACTCTACAACGCGCGATCACGCGATCACGATGACCACCGGCGAATCTTTCAAGCGATCCGCAAGCACGACAGCAACGAAGCCCGTCGCCTGATGGACCATCACCTCTCTGAGGTGCGGTCTGTGATCGAAGCCAAGCTCAAAGGAGGTGAACCGACCCAAGCGGGCGCAACGAAAAAATCCAGCCGTTGAAACAACGCAGTTCAAAGGAGCAACCACCATGAAAAAACCCGTACTACTGGGCTTGATCGCCCTGGGCTTCAGCCTTGCACTGGCCCAAACGACCAAGGTCGAGCTCTACCACGACAAGGCCAACTGGAATCCAAATTACGACAAGATCGGCGATATGGGGGCCAAAGCGGGGGTTGGCTTCAAGGGCGTGCCCTACCAGGACACAAGCTCGTATCAGGCTGCGATCCGCACGTCCTTGGGCTCGAACAAGGCTCCCGGATTGTTCACCTGGTGGTCTGGTTACCGCATGAAAGACCTGGTGGAAGCGGGCTTGGTTGAGGATGTCTCGGAAATCTGGGAGAAATACATCAATGCCGGAGAGTACAGCCGCGACCTCGCCAAGGGCTTCACCTTCGGCGGCAAGGTCTACGCTGTACCAAACCTGATCGCCTACTGGGTCGTGTTCTACAACAAGAAAGCCTACAGCGATGCCGGGATCAAAACCCCGGCCACTTGGGCCGAACTCGAGTCGAACAATGCCAAACTCAAGGCCAAGGGCGTGACTGCGTTCGGGCAGACCACCGATGGCCGCTGGCCCGCGTTCATCTGGTTCCAGGAATTCCTGATGCGCCAAGACGTGGCCCTCTACGAAAAGCTGATGGAAGGCAAGGCCAAGTACACCGACTCTGGCGTCAGGAAGGTCTTTACCACTTGGAAATCGTGGATCGACAAAGGCTACATGACCGATCCATCGGTCGGGTTTGGCACGACAGGCACGAATGCGTTGGCTGGACAATTTGCCCAGGGCAAGGTCGCCAACATTCTCGTCGGTGACTGGTACGCGGGCACGCTGCAAGGGGCGGGCATGAAGCCCGGCACCGACTACGGCGTGTTCATCATGCCGAACCGCAGCGCAAAGGCCAAACCCGCCGTGATCTTTGAGTCCGGTCCAATCCTGATCGCCAAGAATGCACCAAACAAGGCCGAAGCACTCAAGGCCGCCGATTACTGGATGTCGATTGACGCGCAGAAAGTCTGGACAGACCTGCAAAGCTTCACCCCGGCGAACAAGAAGGTCAAACCCGACAACAGCATAACCGCCGGGATCGTCAAAGAAGTGGCCGACAAGGATTACCAGCTGGTGAACCGCATCTGGGAAGCCACCCCGACCGAAATCATCGAGGCCGCCGTGGACGAATTTGGCAAGTTCATGGTCGATCCCTCGAGTGCCAATCAGGTCGTGAACAACGTTGAAAAGCTGGCTGCCAATTACTGGAGCAAGCGCAAGTAACTCCTCGCCAATGGCCCCTCGAACCTCCTCTCGAGGGGCCGCACATCAGTCATTTCAGTCGCACTGCCGTGTCCAGCGTCTGGCATTTTGGGCGCACCTGACAACCCGGTCAGTCAGGCTTTTCTCGAGACAATCCCGAAACGATTGATTGTGGTCAAAAGTTCATTCGGCTCGGGTTGACGCAACCCCATTTCTCAGCAGGAACCGAAAAACCAAAAGCCATGAACGCCACCACCCGCACCCAGACCAACCCAAACCTCGAACGGCGACGACTCAAACGCCTCGCTTCGTTCCAGCCCTATTTCTATGTCATGCCAGCCGTGCTCTTCGTTGCGCTGTTCTTGCTCTACCCGATGGTCTACACCTTCTGGCAGGGGTTCACGGACTCGAATGGCCTGACGGCAGCAAACTTCATTGGCCTCGAGAATTACGTGCAACTGTTTGGCAACGCGAATTTTTTGCTTTCATTTCAGAACACGCTGGTCTGGGTCGTCGCCTCGGTCGTGCTGCCCGTTGGTTTGGGCTTTGTGATGGCCTTGACGCTCGAGAAAATTCCTGGCGCAGCAATCTTCAAAACCACACTCTACTTGCCGGTGACGTTCTCGGCGGCAGCAGCGGGAATTCTGTTCTCGTTCGTGTTCGATCCGGGCAACGGCATCCTCAACGTGCTGTTCAAAGCTGTGGGCTTGACGCAACTTGGCAATACGCGCTGGTTGTTCGATTCGCCCCTCAACACCATCTCAATGATCGCGGCCTACACCTGGCAGAGCACCGGCACGAACATGATGATCTTCCTGATCGGCTTGCAAAGCCTGCCCAAAGAACCGCTCGAGGCCGCCAAGATTGATGGGGCGGCGGGTTGGAATTTCACGCGACTGATCACCGTGCCGATGATGCGCCCCTTCGTCACCATCGCCGCAATCAGTGCCGCCGTCAACGGCTTCAAGGCCTTCGACCTGATCTGGGTGATGACCCAGGGCGGACCGGGCCGCAGTTCAGAAACGCTCGCCGTGACGATGTACCGCGAGGGCTTCATCCTGTTTCACCAGGGCTACAGCTCGGCGATTGCCGTGATCATCTCCTTGATCGCCCTGGTGTTTTCGTACCTGTACTTGCGGAGTATTTTTGACCGGGAGGGCCACACGTGAGCCTGAGCGTCAACCGTTCGCGCCCGCTCGAGGGCAAGGTGCTGCGCCGCAATGCCGCCTTCGTCTTCGGCCTGGTCCTCTGCGTCTTCTGGTTGCTGCCATTGCTGCTCGTGACGATGAACGCCTTCAAGGAAAAGCGCGAGTACCTGATGGGCAACACCTGGACCTTGCCGCAAGGATTTCGCCTTTTTGAGAACATGCAGAACGCCTGGGGCAAGGGGCTTGGTGATGGGTTTTTCAACAGCATCCTCTACGGCCTGACCGGAGCCAGCGGCGCGATCCTGCTCGCCTCGCTCGCGGCCTTCGGCATCGTGCGCCTGAAAATCCCACGAGGTTTGTTCTGGTTTTTGCTGATTTACTCCGGCACGATTTTCCCATTTCAGATGTACCTGATTCCGCTGTTCAGGCTGTACCTCTCGAGCGAACTGTATGACACGCGGCTTGGCATGATCGCCTTTTACGTGGCGATCTGTATTCCCTTTTGCACCTTCGTGATGCGCGGCTTTTTCCTGTCCCTGCCCTGGGATTTTCAAGAGGCGGCCAAGATCGATGGGGCAAACGACTGGCAGGTCTTCTGGCGCTTGATGGTGCCGCTGGCTCGAGCGCCGATGCTGGTGTTGCTGCTGTTTCAGTTCACCTGGATCTGGAACGATTTGCTGTTCGGGCTGATCCTGACCAAATCCCCCGAGGTGCGCCCGATCATGCCCACCCTGCTTGGCATGCAAAGCATTTACGGGGCCAGCGATGGCCCGACGATCATCGCTGCCGTTGTGATCGCCAGTTTGCCGATGCTGCTGTTGTTCTTGCTGCTTCAGCGCTACTTCATTCAGGGCTTGCGGCTGGGCAGCGTGGGGGATTAAGCATGCCCGTGATCCAGGACGAATTCTCCGGCAAGGCGGCCATCGTTTTCGGCGGGGCGATGGGCATTGGTCAGGCGGTCGCCCAGATGCTCCTCGAGCGTGGCGCACTCCTCACGGTGGCCGATGTCAAACTGGAAGCCGCACAAGCGTGGCTCGAACGATTGGAAATCAGCTCAGATCGTGCCCAGGCCATCCCCGGTGATGTCAGCAAACCTGATGGACCCTCGAGCGTCGTTCGCGCACACCTCGAGCGATTCCGGCGGCTCGATGTCGTGGTCGATTCGGCGGGCATTCAACGCTATGGCAACCTCGAGACGACCAGCGAGGAAGGCTGGGATGAGGTCATGGAGGTCAACCTCAAAGGTGCCTTTCGTGTTGCCAAGGCGAGTCTCCCCGCGCTGCGTGAAACGCGAGGCAACATCGTGCTCGTGGCCAGCGTGCAGGGTTTTGCGACACAACAAAACGTCACCGCCTATACGGTCTCAAAACACGCCTTGATCGGTTTGACCCGCAGTGCCGCCGTCGATTACGCCCGCGAAGGCATCCGCGTGAATTGTGTCGCGCCCGGCACGGTGGACACGCCGATGCTGCACTGGGCGGCCTCGCTCGATCCGAACCCGCAGGCCGTGATGGATGCCGTGCAACGCATTCACCCGATTGGTCGCATCGCCCAACCACACGAGGTCGCCGAGGTGATTTGTTTTCTGGCCAGTGCTCGAGCCTCGTTTGTCACGGGTGCGGCGTATGTCGTCGATGGCGGGTTGCTCTTGCCACTGGGAGGGAATCCCGATGTCTGAGGTGAAAGAAAAAGTGGCACTCGGCTCGAGCCTGAAACAACCTTCGCGCATCGTGGACGTGCGGGCCACCACCGTGGCCGTGCCGCTCGAGGCCACCTTGCGCCATTCGCTCGGTGCGCATTGGGGTCGTTTTGTGCGCACCATCGTTGAAGTCGAAACCGAAGATGGACTCGTGGGTCTGGGCGAAATGGGTGGCGGCGGCGAAAGCGCCGAGGCCACGATTCGCGGCCTGAAACCGTACTTGCTGGGTCACGATCCGTTGCAACTCGAGCAACTGCGCTGGAAGCTGATGAACCCGGTGGCCTCGCTCTACAACAACCGCCTGCAACTGCACGCCGCGCTCGAGTTTGCCTGCATGGACCTGGCCGGTCAGCGCCTGGGGATTCGCGCCTGCGACCTGCTCGGCGGTGCGCTGCGCGACGAGATTCCGTTTGCCAGTTACTTGTTTTACCGCTACCCGAATCCCGAAACCGGTTTGGGCGGCGAGATCACACCAGAGGAGATGGTCGCGCACGCCCGAGACCTGGTGGCCAAGTACGGCTTCAAGACGCACAAGCTCAAGGGCGGTGTCTTTCCACCCGAGCACGACATCGCCGTCTTTCGCGCACTCGCAGCAGCTTTCCCCGAGGCCAACCTGCGCCTCGACCCGAACAGCGTCTGGACGGTCGAGGAATCGATCCGGGTCGGACGAGCGATCCAGGATTTGCGCAACGATTACTTTGAAGACCCGACCTGGGGGCTCGAGGGCATGCGCCGCGTGCGGCATTTCGTCAAGATCCCAACCGCGACCAATACCGTGGTGGTCAACTTCGAGCAGCTTGCCGCCTGCATCCGCACCGAGGCGGTGGACGTGATCCTGCTCGACACGACCTTCTGGGGTGGTTTGCGTCAGGCGCACAAGGCGGGACAGGTGCTCGAGACCTTCCAGTGGGGGGCGGCAGTGCATTCCTCCGGGGAATTGGGGATTCAACTCGCCACGATGCTGCACCTGGGTGCGGCCCTGCCGAACCTGGGTTTTGCGGCGGACGCGCACTACCACCACCTGACGGACGACATCATCGTCGGGGGCAAACTCGAGTGCGTGGATGGGGCGTTCAAACTGCCGCAGGCACCGGGGCTGGGCATCAAACTGGATCGTGCAAAGCTCGAGCAGTACGCAGAGTATTTCAAAGAGACTGGGGGTTACACCTATGACCGCGATCCTGGACGCCCCGAGTGGTACACGGTGATGCCGGAGCGCCGGTACGCCAACCCGCTCGACCGGAGCATGCCGAAACCGCCTTGACTGGCCACACGGCGCGTCGAACATCCCGTACCGCAGACTTTTTTGGATCAATCAATGGTCTTTTGGCGAGGACTCGAGCTGTATCGAAGTGTTGTCCAAGGAGGTGGACGCATGGCAAAAATCAAGACGTTCTACTTCGTCAACCACTCGCACACCGACATCGGGTTTACCGACTATCAGGATGTCGCGTACCGACAGCACATGGAATTCATCGACCATGCCATTGACCTGTGCGAGGCCACGGCGGATTACCCCAAAGCGGCCCAGGCCAAGTGGGTTTGTGAGGTCACCGGCATGACCGAACGCTGGTTGCACTCGCGCTCGAGCCGACAGGTCGAACGCTTCTTGAAGCTCAACCAGGCCGGCCGGATCGATGTGGCCGGAATGCAATACAACCTCACACCATTATTGAACGTCGAGCAGATGCACCGCACGCTCTACCCGGTCAAACGCATCAAGGACGAGTTCGGCATCAACGTCAAGGTGGCGATGAACTGCGATGTCAACGGCGCGAGCTGGATCTTCGCCGACCTCTTGCCCGCGCTCGGGATTGAGCTGTTCACCATGGCCATCAACCCGATCCGTGGTGGTGCGCCCAAGCCGCGACCATCGGCCTTCTGGTGGGAAGGCCCGGCGGGCGGCAAGGTTCTGGCCTGGAACGGCTATCACTACCTGTTTGGCGGCTTCGCCTGCCTGGGGCACATGAAGCTCGCCCAGCAGCACGTGCCGCGCATCGTCAAGAAGCTCGAGGACGATCCGAGCTACCCGTTTGATTTTGTCTTCGGTCAGGCGACCAACCCGACCCGTGTGGACAATGGACCACCCGACACGAACCTCTACGATTTCGTGCGCGACTGGAACGCGGCGGGCATGACACCGCGCATGGAACTGATCACGGTTTCGGACCTCAACCGCATTTTGCGCCAGCACTACGGCAAGAAACTGCCAACCATGCGCGGCGACTGGCTCGACTGGTGGAGCGATGGCGTGGCCTCGAGCGCCTTCGAGACGGGCCTCAACCGGGGCACCCACGAGGTGCTCTTGAGTTCCGAGATGATCGGTGCGTGGCTGGCGGCGCTGGGTCAGAAAGGCTGGCCGGTCGAGCGGTTGAACGACACCTACGAATCCGCGACCCTTTACGACGAGCACACCTGGGGGGCCTTCTCGAGCATCGAAGCACCAGATGGTTTGTTCTCGAGGTCGCAGTGGAACAAGAAGTCAGGTTTTGCCTACCACGCTTCGGCCGAGGCGCACGATGTTCTGGCTCGCACCGCACGCGGGTTCGCCTCGAGGCTTGCCACGCAAGAAGACGACGTGCGCTTCGACCTGGCGCACCTGCCACCCGAGATCGCCAAGCCCGAGCCAAAGTACAGCGAGTTGCTGGTGATCAACACCCTCGCCCATGAGCGCCAGGTGGTGGTCGAGGAACCCATCCGGCGCGGTGGGCAGGCCCCCAACGGCATGCTCGAGATGTTCATGCCGCGCGGTTTGACCTGGGGCATTCAGCCCGACCCGGTGGGGGCTCGCGTCGCGGGTCACGTGCCTGGATTTGGTTACCGCTGGTTGCCACTCTCGAGCAAGCCCGCCAGCAGCGACCTGTCGGCTTCCAAGCACCGCATCGAGAACACCCATTACCGGATCACGGTCGATCCCGCCAGCGGTGGCCTGGTCGAGTTCTACGACAAATCCCTGAAGCACGATTTCGCAGGCTCGTATCGCGGCTGGAAGACCGGCCAGTTCGTTTACGAGTGGGTGGACAGTCCAGCCGGACGAAACGCGATCTTTGCCATCGACTGGTTTGACGAGGACTTCGGCCAGTGGCCACGCGACACCCCATTCAAATACGAAACCGCAAGCAAGGTCACGGTCGGTAAGCCGGTGATCACGCCGCATGAGGCCAGCATCAGCGTAACGATCAAGGGTCGGGGCTTGCGCTCCGCGACCTGTACGTACTCGCTGCTGGCCCACAGCAAGCAGCTCGAGGTTCGCTGGATGCTTGACAAGGAACACGTCACCGACCCCGAAGCCGTCTTCGTACCATTCGCCTTCAACCTGGGCAAGCCGCAGTTTCGCGCCGATGTCAACGGCATCGCGCTGACACCGGACAGCGAGCAACTGCCGGGCACCGTCAAGGACTGGTATCCGATCCAACGCTGGGTGGACATCAGCGATGGCGACCGTGGCGTGACCATCGTGCCAGTGGACGCTCCACTCGTTCACCTCGGTGGCATCACGGCGGGAAAGTGGCTTCAGACGCTCGAGCCCGAAGCCCCAGTGGTGATGTCGTGGGCCTTGAACAACCACTGGATGGTCAATTTCAAGGCGAGTCAGGGCGGGCACATTCCCCTGCGCTACAAGCTGACCACGCACACCGGTGCAGCCGATGACAAGGCCTGCGCTCGTTTTGGGGTCGAAGCTGTCACCCCGCCCGTCGTCTTGCGCGATTTTATGCGCCATCCAAAATCGCCCCAAGAGGGACGTTTCATCGAAATCAAACCGAACGATTTCCTCGTGACCGCCAAGCCTGCCGACAATGGCAAAGGCATCGTTCTGCGTGTCCAGAACGTTACTGAAAGGGCTAAAACCTGCACGATCCGCTTCCCGGAATTGAGGGTCAAGTCCATCCGCCTGACCTCGCCGGTCGAAGAGGACGGCAAGGGGCTCGAGCTGAACAATGGCGGCTTTAGCCTCAAGGTGCCGGGTCGGGCCGTGGTGAACGTGCGGGTGAAATTCTAGATCGATTCTCGGCTCAAGTCCTGGATCGCCTCCAGCTCGAGAGACACCGTTCGAGGACATGCCATGCAGACTGGTCCAATTTTTTCCACCCACGTCGAACTGATGCCGGGCGTACCCTTGTGCGTCTACGCAGTGCGTGGCGAGCGATTTGGTGTCTTGATCGACACGGGCATTGCGCCGATGAAAGACCAGATCCTCGACTTGTGCCGCGAGGTCGGGCGACTCGAGTACGTGCTGATCACGCATGCGCATGCCGATCACATCGGCTGCAACGCTGCGGTCCTCAAGGCGACCAAAGCACGCTTCGTTGCAGGCGGGGCACTGCCCTGGATCGAGGACCTCGAGACGCACTACCGCGAATTCTGTCTACCAGACAAGGTGCCCGAGCAGCCGAACCAACGCGCTGAAATCATGGGCCTGATGGACGGGCCGGTGCCAGTGGATCTTGTGATCACCGAGGGCACGAGGATTCGCCTCGGTGGGGACATCGAACTCGAGACCTTCGCTTTTCCCGGTCACAAACTTGAGGAGATCGGTTTTCTCGAGCACTCCACAGGCAGCCTGATCCTTGGTGACCTGCTGCTCGCACTCGCCGCGCCGTTCTTTCACGGCTTTCAAACCTCGAATGGTTTTTACAGCTCGCTCGCCAAACTCGAAAATCTCATCGGTTCGCGCCGGGCCAAGCGTGTTCTGTCCGCGCACCACAGGCCGCTCGAGCCTGAAGGGGCACTCGAGGCCATCGCCCAGACACGCCATTTTCTCGATGGGGTTCAGGCAGCGACACTCGAGGCTGCAACTGGGGTGGACTTCGAGACGTTGTGGAAAACCGTCTGTCAGACGATGAACAAGCAACAAGAATTTCGCGGTTACGCCATGCTCCAGGTTCAAGTTGCAGAACTTGTGGCGGAAGGGAAACTCGTTGTTGAGAACCAACGCATTGTTCGAACTTAAAGCCCATCCGCATTGGACCCAGGAGGCCATCAATGATTCGTGAGATCTACCTCGTTCACCATTCGCACACCGACATTGGCTACACGCACCCGCAACCGGTGGTGATGGAATTGCACCGGCGCTTCATCGATTCTGCGCTCGAGCACATCGAGCACACCCGAGACTGGCCGGATGACAGCCGCTTTCGTTGGACCTGCGAGGTCAGCGGGATCACGCTCGACTGGTGGCAGCACGCCAATGGGCGAAGTCGCGCACATTTTCTGAGGGCCGTTCAAGACGGTCAACTCGAGGTCGCGGGCCTGGCCTGGAACATGACCCCGTTGATGGATCACGAGATGCTGCTGGATGTGCTCGAGCCGATCAAGTTCTTTCGTGCGCTCGGCGTGCCGGTGCGCTCGGCAATGAACAGCGATGTCAATGGTTGGCCGTGGGGCACCGTGGATGCGCTGCTCGATCACGGTATTACGGGTTTCTCGATGGCGATCAACCCGCATTTCGGTCATGCACCCATGCCGCGCCCACGCGGCTTCTGGTGGCAGGGGGCTTCGGGCCGCAAGCTTTTGGTTCACAACGGGTTGCAGTACGGCATTGGCGCACAGTTCGTGCTGCGTGTGCCAGCGAACCTCGAGGAGGCACGCACGGCCATTCCCGCTTACGCACAGCAACTCGAGGCGCGAGGTCACCGTCAGGGCTTCGTGATGATGCAGGTCACCAATCCAATTTTGTACGACAACGCTGGCCCAGTCTTGAAGCTCTCGGAATTCGTGCGGTCCTGGAACGCTGAGGGGCACGAGATTCGCTTGCGGATCGCCACGCTCTCAGAAGTCTTCGACCGCCTGCGCAGTGAACCAGCCGAGCACCTCGACACCCTGCATGGTGACTGGACCGACTGGTGGAATTTCGGTGCGGGCAGCACCGCGCTCGAGACGGCGCTCTCACTCGAGGGGCAACGGGCGTTGCGCAACGCGCAACAGTTGCGGGCCTGGCCGGGACAGGGTTTTCCTCGAGATGAAACGTTGATCGCTGAAGCCAAACGTGCGCTGCAACTGTACGCCGAACACACCTGGGGCGCGGACCGCTCCATTTGGAGGCCGCGTTCACCCGAGACGCAGATGCAACAGCGCATGAAGCTCGTCACGGCCAGTGAGGGATTGAGCCTCGCACGGATGCTGCGACGGGATGGGCTCGAGCGTTTGGCGAAACTCGCAGGGGGAGACGAACTGAATTTGCTTGTTTACAATCCGCTGCCCTTCCCGGTCAGACGCACGCTGTGCGTGCCGAAAATCGACGAGCACCTCGAGCCTTTTGCCAGCGATGAGGACCAAGCAATTCAGCGTCAGGACGTGATCCTGGCTGACATGACGATCCCATTGAAAGCAGGATCGTGGCACATGCCGGTTGAAACCCAATGGATCGGGCCGCTCGAGTTGCCCGCACTCGGTTACATCACTTTGCCAATGGCATCGCTGCCCACAACGCAGGGAGAGTTGATTGCCAACGAAACGGAAATTGGCAACGGGCGCATCAACGTCCAGTTCGACCTCGAGCATGGTGGCGTTCGATCATTCCGCCTCGACGGGATCGAATACGCCCGTCACGGCGAGTTCGGCTTCGGGCAAGTCGTGCTCGAACGACCCGAAAGCAACCAGCGCCAAGACATCTACGGTCCGCCCGGATGGGATTCACCGGAGACCGTTCATCTCCGCTGGCATCCAGATTGGCAGGCGTTGCGCGAAGGTCCAGTGCGGGTGCTCGAGTCGCGCAGTGTTTTGCATGCCGGTTGCGCCGAATTCGTGCAGGTGCTCGAGATGAGCACGGGCGACCGCGTGACGAACCGCTACCGGGTCTTCCCGAATGAAGCGAACCTTGAACTCGAAGTTGTGCTCGACAAGGTTGCGCTCGACGACCCGCATGCGTTGTACCTGACCTTTCCGCTCGAACTGAATCAGCAGGCGCGTTGCCACTTCGAGACGGCGGGCGCGATGGTCGAACTTGACCACGAGCAATTGCCCAACACCTCCAAGCACTACCTGACCACGCAGCGCCTGATCCGACTTCAAGACGAGCAACGCGGATTGACGATTGCATGTCCAGACACACCGCTGTGGCAGGTGGGTGGATTCACCTTTGGGCGGCACACGATGGGTGAAGTCGAACGCGGTGATGCCATGCTCGTGGGTTGGTTGACAAACAATTATTGGGACACGAATTTTCAGGCCGATCAAGCCGGGCAGATTCGCCAGTGTTTCCGCCTGATCCCAGACGTGGCGCAGGGGCTCGAAACCTCGATTCAAAGTGCGCTGCCGTATGCGGTCGCGCCGCAACTGCACTGGTACAAGGATCGAGGTCCACAACAGCACCAGACCGCGCAACTGCTCGACCTCAAACTGAACGGTGTGATGCTGACCGGTCTCGAGAACAACGAGCACGGCGTGACCCTGCACCTGCTCAACCCGACCAATGAACCACGCACCATTCAGGTCCACGACGGCTGGCTGAAACTCCACGCGGCGCATCGCCTGGACCTGGCCGGCACCAGGGGCGACACGCTATCGATCATCAACGGTGAACTGCGGTTCGAGCTTGGCCCTCGGGCCTGGACGGGCCTGCTGCTCGAGACTCATTCTGAAGGAGGCTGAAACCCATGCCAATGCTGTGGGGTGAACAACTCAGCAAGAAGGAGTTGCTCGAACGGGTCGGCAACGTCACGCAAGTCGGCGGTCTGCGCCGGGTGCGCTTGCTCGATGGCATCGAGGACGGCATCGAGGCCATCGAGTTGCGCACGGGCGCGGGTTTCGATCTGGACATCCTGCCATCTCGAGGGTTGGATCTGGGCGCGGCGCGGTTCAACGGCCAAGCGCTTTCGTGGCTCTCGAGTGCGGGTTTCGCCCATCCTGGCCTGACCGAGAGTGCGCCGGATGCGGGATTTCTTCGCGCCTTCGGTGGTGGCCTGCTGACCACCTGCGGACTCTCCAACGTTGGCAATCCCAATCTGGACGAGGGTATTCAGTACGGTCAGCACGGTCGCGCCTCGAGTACGCCCGCCTTCGAGGTTGCCGCCTGGGGCGAATGGATTGGCGACGAGTACGTCATGACCGTGCGTGGCAAAACCCGCGAGGCCGTGCTTTACGGCGACAAGCTCGAGAAGACCCGCACGATCCGCGCACGCTTGGGTCAGGCCAAAATCGAACTCGAGGATGTGGTTGAAAACATCGGCTCGAAACCCGCCGCGCTGATGATCCTCTATCACATGAATTTGGGTTGGCCATTGATCGGTCCAGGCTCGAGACTCCACGCGCCGAGTGCAAAACGTACTGTCAAACTTGGGATGGGCGAGAATTGGGAAACCATGCCCGTACCGGATGCGGACTACGAGGTGAGCGTGTTGGAGCATGAGATGATGCCCGATGCGGATGGTTGGGTGCGACTCGATGTGACCTCCAAATTCATGCGCCTCGAGATCGCCTCCGAAAAAGCGCTGAATCGTTTTACCCAATGGCAACAATTTGGCTCAGGGGACTACGTGTTGGGGCTCGAGCCGGGAAATGTCGGCGTGCAGGGTCGCGCCGCAGAACGTGCGGCGGGAACGCTTCCAATGCTCGAACCTGGAACTCGAAAAACATTTGCACTTGAGGTGACATTGGACAAGCTGTCTTGAGATTCTTGGATTCTCAACCAACGTGAAATTTGCTTTCAGGGGAGGGTATTGCCGGCAGCCCGGTAGATTTCGTACCACTGTGGTCGCGTCAATGCCACCTCGGAAGCCAAGGCG
This sequence comes from Deinococcales bacterium, assembly GCA_031418155.1. Taxonomy (GTDB): domain Bacteria; phylum Deinococcota; class Deinococci; order Deinococcales; family JAAFIG01; genus JANOWZ01. The sequence goes on along the minus strand of JANOWZ010000337.1, from coordinate 1,069 downwards.
ACCTGCCTGACCCGCTCAGGGCTGGTCGTCCCGATGATGGGTTGCATTCGGGCCGGGTGGCGAAGAATCCAGGCGATGGCCATGGTCGTGTTGGAAACATGGTGGGTTTCAGCCATGGCATTGATCACCTGGTTCAACGTTGGAAACTTGGGGTTGTCGAGGAAGACCCCTTCAAAGAACCCATACTGGAACGGCGACCAGGGTTGCACGGTGATCTTCTTGAGGCGGCAGTAATCCAGGATGCCCCCGTCGCGGTCCACAGAGCGATCAATTTCCATGTTGACGTTCAAACCCTGATCGATCATGCCGGTGTTGGTGATGCTGAACTGGAGTTGGTTGACCTGGAGCTTCATCGGGATGCTGGCCTGGAGCAACTCGATTTGGTTCGGGTTCTGGTTGCTGACACCGAAGTGCCGCACCATTCCGCGCTGGTGGAGGTTCTCAAAGGCCTCAGCGACTTCTTCGGGTTCGACCAACGCATCGGGACGATGCAGCAAAAGCACATCGAGGTAATCGGTGTTCAGTCGTTTGAGGCTGCCCTCAACTGCGTTCAAGATGTGTTGTTTTGAGAAATCCCAGAACCCTTTGCGGATACCGCACTTGCTCTGTAGGAGGAGTTGGGTGCGGTCCAGACCGAGCCGCGCGATGGACTGCGCGAAAACCTCTTCGGACTTGCCATCACCGTAAACGTCGGCATGATCAAAAAAGTTGATGCCAACCTCGCAGGCGGTTTGCAGCAGTGCATCGACAGCCGGAGCGTCCATGCTGGCGATGCGCATGCAGCCCAAAGAGATCTCTGAGGCTTCCAAGCCAGCGGTTCCGATGGAAAGTGTTTTCATGGTCGAAGACTACTCCAGAAATCGGGCATGGGTTGAACAGCCCGCGTCGCACGCTACAGCCATTTCGGGATTTCTTGAGAATGCCTTTGTTCTCAAGAAATCCCCGAGTGATACGGGTGACAAACAGTGGCCCACCAGGTCGAAACTTGGTCCCCAAGATTTCGACAAGAAAGACATCGGCAACAATTGACGAATTTCGCTTTTGAAATTCTCAATCATTGCCGAAGCCA
>JANOWZ010000336.1:0-2989 GCA_031418155.1 Deinococcales bacterium | reverse complement strand
CGTCGATGGCCCGGTCGATGTCACGACCTACCTGCAAACAGACTGGGCGGAACGCTCAATCCGTGGTTACCATTCGCAATACCGGTTGCGTTTTGCGAACAACAAACCAGCCAAGGCCAAGGGCGACAGCGATCACGAAATCTTTTACAAGGAAGATCCGACGTTGACCATCGAATACCTGGCCCCATAAACCACCAACGGGCGCACGGTTCAACAACCATCGGGACGGTGCACCCAACCAGAACACCATCGCTCGAGCCATGAATCACCCGACGCGCTTTTCAGGCTCGAGGTGGGCAGGTACTTCTGTGCCGCTTTCCTGAACACAAAGGATTCTAATGAACACCAGCTTTCACATGACCGGTATCAAACACGCCTACTCGAGTTTGGCGCTGACCTCACGTGGCACGATCTTGCACGCCCGAATCGGTTTTGACCACCTCGAGATTCCAATGGGTTCAACCCAAGCACTCGCAACAGCCATGCAGGATTTACGACGCGAGATGATCGTCGCGCCCGAAGAGGTCATTCGGGTTTGCAACAGCAGTCAGGCCAGTTCGCGCCAGCCAGAAACGAGGATCAAATGAACGACGATACACGCTGGAATCGAATTCATGCAGCCGCGCTCGGCATGAACTTCGCCATGCTGTCAAGCCAGCCATCACCCTCGGGCCAAGCGCACAGCATCCCGCAGCATCACCTCAAACTTCGTGCCGATTGGCGACTCGTTTACGGCGGCCTGCCACGGCTCGAGATGCGCTGGTTCGCGGTGTTTCATCCGCACAGAAAGCGTGACGGAAACAGAGGGGCATCATGATGCCTTTTGCCGCCAGTTTCATACGAGCGACGGTTCGGCAAGTCACCGCCGGAGCATTCCCGGCACGGTCACAAGACGAATGGGCGATCTATCAGCACGACCTCGAGATCACACGGGCATTGGCGAAAACGAATACGCAAGTCAGCAAGGAAATCCGTCGTCTCGAGACCATTCATTGCCCATGCCGATCAGAAACGAGGGCCGCATGAACATCTCTGAAATCTTGCCAGCACAATTCACCGGCCTTGTGAACGACACCGAATGCAGGCTCGAGTTGCAGTTGAACGCCGATCAGCGCGTCATGGGCCGCTTTCACGCCGATGGTGAAACGCTCGAGGTGTATGGTGGCATTCCCAACAGTTTCGGCGAGGTCTTTGGATTGTTGAACGCGCCGGGTCTCGAGCAACCCTTGGCGGTGTTCAGAGCCAATTTTCTGGGACCGCTGCTGCTCGAGTTTGAGGTGGACACGCCAGGGGCGCACGATTTAATGTCACTCGAGAATGCGGAAAAAATCATGTTCACACGGGTCCAAACCCCGGTGCTCGAGGTGATGGATTTCGCAACGGTATTGATTTGACCGACATGACTTTGCAGTGAACTCCCAAGGTTCCCGTTCGAGACCCCACTTCTGCCGAGCTTGACGGGTCGGTTAGAATCCCTGGCATTGCGGGCTGTGGGTGCGCGACCAAACACGGTGGCAACTGTCCGAATAAGGAGAACCGACATGAATTTGCTCTGGCTGCTGATCGCATTGATAGGTCTTGGTGTGCTGGGTTGGGCCATCGCGCAATATGTGAACACCCGCGAACGACGCAAAGGCGCGGCCTCACTGATGGGCTTCGGTGCGTTGCTGGCCATTTTGGGTGTGGCCCTGAGCGCCGCATTGCCAAACGGCCTGGAGATTCCCGGCGGTTCGATGACGCACATGGGGGCCATGAAGGGCGATGCAATGGTTGAGGGTGTGGGTTTCACCTCACCGTTTGAACTCGAGAAATTGGATTTGCAAGATTACCTCTTGACCGGAACCGGAACGGCAGGTGAGGAACTCGAGTTGTTCGAGGGTGAAAATAAACTCGGGCAGTTCACGGTTGGTAAGGACGGCACCTGGAGTTGGCCGATTGGTGGCGCTCTCGTGACCGAAGGCGATCACACGTATGAATTGCGGGCCGTCGGTGGCGCGGCAGGCAGCGGCAAGCTGCTGAGGGTCAATGTGGCCAAGGACCGACCAACCGCCAGCAACGCCAAATGCCCGTGCCGCTTGCGCATCACCTCGCTCGAGAAGCAAAACATCCAAGAGGCAGCGATCACACTCTTCAAGGATGGCAAGGTTGTCGAGGTTGGATCAGATCCGCAAGTCTTCGGCAACCTTCAAGAGGGCGAGTACACGTACACCGTGACCGCTCCGGGCTTCGAGACGTACTCGAGCGGTAAGGCCAGCGCCCCGAAGAACATGAACATTTCGGTGTACCTCAAGCCAGTCAAGAAGTAAATCGGTTTAAAACCAAGAAGCTCGAGCCGATGATTGACTCGAGCTTCTTGTGCTCAATCCGCGCTGATCTCGAGCGCCGTCGGATACGACCCGAGCACCTTGACAAACGTTGCTTTTTGCAGCAAACGCACCAGTGCCGCCGAAACGTCCGGGTCGGTCGCGTGCCCTTCAACATCGACGTAAAAGACGTAAGACCACGCCCGATCCCGGCGCGGACGCGATTCGATTTTGGTCATGTTCAAACCCTCGAGACAGGCGAGCGATTCGACCAGTGCACCGGGTTTGTGGCGCACCGCAAAGACCAAACTCGTTTTGAAACGTTCATCCGGCATGGGCTCGGACTCGCTTCTCGAGAGCACAAAAAACCGCGTGAAATTAAACAATTCATCCTCAATGCCTGCCTGCAAAATCTCGAGCCCGTACAATTCGGCGGCACGACGGCTGGCAATCACCGCCTCATCCCGAGCGCCACGTTCTTTTAACTCGAGGGCGCTGCCTGCCGTATCGAATGCCTCGATGGGTCGCAAATTGTGGCTCGCCAAGAAACCATCGCATTGCGCGAGCGCCTGCGGGTGGGAGTAGACGCACCGCACATCCTCGAGCTTCACACCGGGTAATGCCATCAGGCAATGAGAAACGCGCACGACCACCTCCCGTGCCACATGCAAATCCGTCTCGAGCAG
>JANOWZ010000335.1:0-30904 GCA_031418155.1 Deinococcales bacterium | reverse complement strand
TTGCACGCTCTCGAGGTTGATCTGCCAGCCCGCGTCGTGCAATGCCTGGGCGAAGCGTTTGGCGCGGGCGTGATCGGCGGGCAGTCTGGCCGGTCCGTGCTCGAGGGCGTGGCTTCCGGCGGCGGCGAGGATTCCGGCTTGACGCATGCCGCCGCCCATCATTTTGCGGTAGCGGTGGGCGCGGCCAATGAAGTCTTTGCTGCCGAGCAGCACCGATCCGATGGGCGCTCCGAGTCCTTTTGAAAGGCAGATTGAGACACTGTGAAAGTGCTTGGCGATCTCTTGGATGTGCACGCCTTGCGCGGCGGCGGCATTGAAAACCCGAGCGCCATCGAGGTGCAACGGTAGGCCCTCGCTGTCGGCAACTGCGCGAATTTCAGCGAGCACCTCGAGCGGCACAACCGTTCCTCCGGCGACGTTGTGTGTGTTCTCGAGGGCGATCAGCCCGCTTGGGCTTTGGTGGATGCTGTGGCGCACGGCTTGGCGCACCCGTTCCGGGTAAGGAACCCCAAGAGGTGCGGGCACGAAGCGCGGGATCACGCCGGAGAAGGTGGCCATCATGCCGAGTTCGTACTCGTAGATGTGTGCGCCTTCGGTGCAGATCACCTCTTGGCCGCGTTGGGTGTGCACGGCGATGGCGACTTGGTTGGTCATGGTGCCGCTGGGCATGAACATGCCCGCCTCGAAGCCGAGCAGGTTGGCGGCCTGGGTTTGCAGGGCATTGATGCTGGGGTCTTCGCCGTAGACATCATCACCGACCGGGGCCTCAAGCATGGCGGTGTACATGGCGGGGGTGGGTTTGGTCACGGTGTCGCTGCGCAGGTCAATGCTCATGCTTGGATTCTTACACGCGATTCGTCTGGGCCATCTCGAGTGAGCCATCTCGAGTAAGTTGGGGCACCTGGTCACCAGAGGAGATGCTGTCGTTCATGTCGTCTGGAAAACGAGACTTTTGATTCATGAAGAAACGCTTAAGGTCTCCGGTCAGATTCGAGTGCAGAATGAGACTCGAGAGAAAACACCGTTCTGATCGAACTTTGCGCCCCGTCGGAACCGTGTGAGACTTCAATAACTAAAAGTGTTGTGTTGTTTGCGGGTCAATCGCACCGGATTGTCCGACTCGAGCCCCTAAAATCACATCTCAGCACCTCCAAACCGAATATTCATGAGCCAGCGACCATCCGACGAAACACCACCTCAGGCAACGCAGACCAACCCGGAGCAACTTCCGGGCTCGGCAAACATGCCATCCGCTTTCGGTGCGGAACGCGAGCAGATGCAACGGCAGGTGGCGCGGCTTGAGGCGTTGCACGCGCTTTCGCTCGAGGTGATGGCGCAGCACAAACCGGAGTTGGTGCTCGCCAGTGCGCTCGAGTTGGCGGTGCGCCTGCTGGATGCCGAATCCAGCGGTTACTGGAGCGTGATCGAACACGGGTACGTGCTCACGGCGCTCAATGGTGAATCTGACGTGCCGGTTGGAACGCGGCTCGCGGCGGGCTCGGGCCTGACGGGACGGGTGGTCAAGGGTGGTCAGAGCATCCTGGTCGAAGATTACCGGCATCTCGAGGGTCGCGTGCCGCAGTTCAGCGATGTTTGGCGCTCCGTGATCCTCGTGCCGGTCAAACGCGCCGAAACGGTGTTGGGCGTGCTGGTGGTCTCCAACAACGCCCGTCCCGGTGTCTTCAATGGCGCTGACCTGGCGGTCCTTGAGCGTTTGGCGACTGTCTGTGCGACCTCGCTCGAGAATGCCCGCCTGCTCGGGGCGGCGACACGGGCCGAGCACGAATCCCACCTGCGGGCCAAACAGCACCAGGCGGTGCGGAACCTTTCGCTCGAGGTGATGGCGCAACGCGAACCGGATCGGGTGATCGCCAGGGCGCTCGAGACGGTCATGGGTTTGATCGAGGCCCAGGTCGGCGGTTTCTGGCGATCCCACGGTCCAGAGCAGCCGATAGAACTGCTGGTGACGCTCGGACCGGCGAACACCGCGCCCGGAATGACCTTGCCGTGGGGCTCGAGTGCCGCCGGAGAGGTGATCGCCACGGGTCGGGTGCTGCTGATCGAGGATTACCAACGCTGGGAGCGGCGCAACCCGCACTTCAGCCCAGAGTTGCGTTCGGTGATGCTGATTCCGATCAAACGCGAACAAGAGGTGCTCGGTGCCATGATCGTGGCCCGCCACAACAGCCAGGACAATTTCAATCCCGCCGATCTGGAATTGTTCGAGCAGTTCGCCACGCCGGTCGCACTGGCGCTCGACAATGCCCGCCTGCTCGAGGTTTCCCGCCGCTCCGAACTCGATTCGCGGCGACGGGCCGAAATCTCTGGGGCGATCAACACGCTCAGCTTTGAACTCACGGCGGCGCTCGAGCCCAAAGCGATGCTCAAACGCATCCTGGAAAGCGCCACCGCCCTGATCGGCGGCGACATGGGCGGCGTGTTCTTGCATCATGACGCGCCAGAACTCGAGGTGGTCTGGCGTTTTGGCGACGGTTGGATCGCGCAACCCCGCCTTGGTTTGGGCGCAACCGGGCGGGCGGTCGCCACCGGTCAGAGCGTGCTGGTCGAGGATTACCCCAATTGGGAGCACCGTGCGCCCGCGCCCGGCCTGCGTTGGCAATCGGCGATCAGCGCCCCGTTGCGTCGCGCCGAGACCGTGCTCGGTGCGATCACCCTGGCGGACACGCATCGGACGGGCCGCTACTCGAGCCTCGATCTGTTTGGCTTGGAACGCTTCGCGGCGCTCGCCAGCATTGCACTCGAGAACGCCCGCTTATTTGAGCTTGAACAGCGCCGCCTGCACGATGAACGCATCCGTTCAAGCGTCTCGAACGCGCTGGTGCGCTTGCGCACCGTTGGCGAACTGTGTCGTGCCGTTGTGGGCGAGATCGCTTCGAGTCTGGCCTACACACACGTCTGCATGTTGCAACTCGAGGTCCAGCAGGGCGAACGCCTGCGGGTTCAGGCGCAGGTTGGCTACCGCGACCTGCCGGAATTCTTGCCGTTGCATGGCAGTTTCAGCGGGCGGGTGGTGCGCAGCAGACAACCCACTTACCTTGCCGATACCCTCGAGCAACCGGAGTACCTGCGCTTCGATCCGGAGCTTGTTCACGCGATTGGTGTGCCACTGATCGGACGTGACGGTGTGCTTGGTGCCTTGGTGGTCGAAAGCGCGGGCGCATCCAAACTGACCACGACTGACCTCGAGATGCTGGTTTCACTGGCCGCCCCGATCTCGGTGGCGCTTGAGAATGCGACGCTTCACGAATCGCTCGAGCGTCGCGCCAGGGAACTCGAGATGTTGGGCCGTGAGGCGCAATTTGCCGCCACGCACGACACCCTGACCGGCCTGCCCAACCGTCGCGCCTTCGAGGTGGATGCGAACGAACTTTTAGGGCAACAACGCGCCAAGCAAGAACCGTTCTGTCTGGCGGTGATTGACCTGGTGGGTTTCAAAGCCGTCAACGACAATTTCGGTCACGCCGCTGGGGACGAGGCCCTGAAATTGATCGCGCAAACCTTGCGCATCATCTCCAGCCATCAGGCCATCAGCACCATGCAATCCTCGAGCGGCGATGATGTCTTCGCGTACCGTGTCGGTGGTGACGAATTTTTCTTGCTGATAGAATCTGATCGCAGCAACGCCTTCAAATTGGTGCAACAGGTGATCGCCACCATTCAGGGCCTCGAGTTCGGAGTGGGCAGTGAATTGCAGGTCACACCGAACGTCGGGCTGGCCGAATTTCCGAGCGATGCGTCAGACCTGGATAACCTCTTGACCCTGGCCGACACCCGCATGTACGCCGCGAAACGTGCCGGGAAACCGGTGCTCGAGCCGGACGAGTTTGAACACCCGCCCGTGCCGCGCCGCCGCAAGGAAGACCTGGGTGATTGAGGACCGAGGTCATTGAGGGCCAAGACGATTGAGATCACGCAATGAGGATTCTCAAATCATGCGGTATAAAGCTGACGTGATGGACGACTCGACCCGCGCATCAACACGCCTTGCAGGAGCAACACGCATTCTGGGCTTGGCCTTGATCCTGGTGCTTGCGCTGCTCGGTTGCACGCAAAAAACAACCAGCAACGTCTCGAGCATTCGAATCATTCCCGGTGACAGTCTGCTGACCCTCGGAGGCAGTCGCACGTACTCGGCCGTTGCACTCGATGCGACCGGAACGGCCCTGAATGTCAAAAGCTTCACCTGGGTCTCGAGCGATCCGAGCGTCGCCAGCATCAACAACGGAAGCGTCACCGCCAATAAACTCGGTTCGAGTCAGATCACCGCCAGCAGCAACGGCGTGACCAGTGCCGCCGTCAACATTACGGTGCTCGAGGCGGCCAGCACGCTTTCGGCATCGGGTGCAGCCGATTTGATGCCGGTCTTGCTGCTCGGCAGGCGGTTGCTGGCCGGAATTGGCCTGAATCCGGCCCAGTTCGCCTTTCCCAGACCGCCGCTCGCCAGCGACCTCGAGACGGTTCCGTATGGCTCGAGCGTCAACGTCTCTGAAGACAGCAGCGATGCCGATGGGGATGGCATTGCCAACAATGCCCTGAGCACGTATTCGGGTTTGTACAAACGCGGCAAGCAACCGGCACTGACGTATTCCGGCACGGTCCGCACGCAAGACACCAGCAGCGTCAATGGCAACGCCGATGTCAGCACGGAGGTCAGCAACCTGAAACTCGAGGGCACGCTGCTTTCGGGCAACGCGACACAACCGTATTCGTACACCTTCAACGCCCGACAAACACTGAAAAACAATGGCACGCGCAACAACAGCATGACCCTGAAAACAAACGCCACCCTGAACCTGACCGCCTTTGGACGAACCAGCAACCTCGAGTTTGCCACCAGCGCACAGTTCGTGCCGGACGACGCGAGCATTCCGCTCGCGGGCGGCACCTTTGACTGGCAAGACACGATCAACTTCAACACATCTGGTATCGCACGCATCCTCAGCGAACGCGGCGAGGGTGTGCACCTGGGTTCCTGCGGTCAGTACGACGCGGGCCGAATTGTGATCTTGGATGCCAGCAGTATTCTGAGCACCCTCGAGTTCGGACCGGCCTGCGGTGAAGTGCAATTCTTTCGAGACGGCAGCAAACTCGAGCCGACCTTGGGCGGCATCAACCTCGAATCCAACCTGACCTTGACGCTCGGGGCAAAAACCGCGTTGCCGGTCAGCGTCATGGATTTGGCCGGACGCAATCTGGCGAATTCCGCCACTTGGACTTCGAGCAATGCCGCCGTGGTCAGCGTCGATCAGGGCAATTTGAATGCGCTCGCCATTGGCACGGGCACGATCAGCGCCAGTTACGGCGGCAAGAGCGCCAACAGCAGCATCACCGTCAATGAACCCAAACTCTCGAGCATCACGGTTTCGCCCGCGACGGCCACCATCAATTATGGCAAGACCCAGCAGTTTACGGCCACCGCGACCACCACCGGTGGCGAGACCTTCACCTTGCAAACCGGCAGCGTCACCTGGGCCTCGAGTCAGTTTGCGGTGGCCACGGTTGGTGCAACCGGTCTGGCCACCGCCCAGGCGATCACGGGCAGCACCAGCATCACCGCGAAGGCGTTCGGTGTCACCTCGAGCCCAGCGACACTGAACGTCACCGCGCCAGCGGTTGCCAGCATCACGGTCACACCCACTCCTGTAAGCATCTTGGTTGGAGGCACGCAAGGCTTCACCGCCACCGCCAAAGATCTGAACGGGATTGCGATTCCCAGCGTGACCTTTACCTGGGCCTCGAGCCTGCCCACAATTGCCAGCATCGGCCCGACCGGAATTGCGACCGGTGTGGCCATCGGCACGACCAGCATCAACGCCAAATCTGGATTGATCACCTCGAACGTTGCGACCTTGACCGTCACGGATTTCGCACTGACGGTCCTACCGACTGCACTGACTGTGCTGCGACCAGCGATCATCAGCGGCAACTTCACGGCCACGATCACACCCATCAATGGCTTTGCCGGAACCGTCGCATACTCGCTCGAGGGCGCACCGGCGGGCGTGACCATCCAGATTGTCGGAGCAGGCAATCCTGCGAGCACCCTCAGCCTGAACGTGCCCGCAACTGTTCTGAGCAGCATCACGCCTTACCCGTTGAAGTTGGTTGCCACCAGCGGAACCGTGACCCGCAAAGCCGACATGACCCTGAGTGTCACCGGTCCATAAATCACAGCCCGGTCAGGCAGGCTCGAGGTATGATTCGCCGCTTGAACAACACCATTGGAGGTTCCATGAGAAAAACGTTCCTGATCACTACCGCCGCCATTGCCCTGGCCGTCACCGCATTCCACTCGAGCGCCGCTCCCGCCAGTAAGATGTGCACCAAGCCACCCAAAGCAGCCACTGGCCTGACCGATGCGAAAGTTACGAAACTCGTCAAGACCGATTTCGTGGTTGGCAAGGGCGCAACCGCCGTTGCGGGCAAAATGGTCAAAGTCAATTACATCGGCAAACTCGTCAACGGCACGAAATTTGATGCCTCCTGCGACCGTGGCGAACCGTTCGAGTTCGCGCTCGGTGCGGGCCAAGTGATCAAAGGCTGGGACCAAGGCGTGGCGGGCATGAAAGTTGGCGGGATTCGCCGTCTGGTCATTCCCTCGAGCCTCGGTTACGGCGCGGCGGGCGCGGGCGGTGCGATCCCCGGCGGCGCGGCCCTGGTCTTTGATGTCGAACTCTTGGAGGTCAAATGATGAACGAATTGCAGATTGAAGAATTGACCGTTGGCAGCGGAACCGAAGCCAGCAAAGGAAAAATGGTTTCCGTGCATTACACCGGTTGGTTGACCGACGGCCAAAAATTCGACTCGAGCCTTGATCGCAATGATCCATTCGAGTTTCAACTCGGGGCCGGATACGTGATTCAAGGTTGGGACCAAGGCGTGCAAGGCATGAAGATTGGGGGCAAACGCAAACTCACCATTCCATCGCACCTCGGTTATGGTGCTCGAGGCGCGGGCGGTGCGATCCCACCGAATGCGACCCTGGTGTTTGAGGTCGAACTGCTCGGCGTTCGTTAAGGCTCGAGACTCGCAGCGATCAACGTTCTCGGATGCAAATCCGAGAACGTTTTTTGTTGACCACCGGACCTTCTGCGAAAGTGATTGAAACTTGGATAGGATGCGCTCTTGAGCGCACCCTACGACTGCTCGAAAACCGTCCTGGGCGAAACGGCTCGAGGTTCATTTGGATGTTTGACAGATTTTGACTTGGCTTTCCACGTTTCACTCGCTTTCACAGCAGGTGAATCGCCATCAGGCTCACCAGCCACGCCACGAACAAACTTCGGTGCGCCTCCATCGCGTTGCTGTTGCCGATCTCGGCGGCCCAGGCTTGAAACAATTCGTCCATGACAATGAACGCGCCCCAAAGCGCGATGTTGACCACGAAGGCTGCATCAACAAGCCTGTAACTCGAGCCGGTGAAATCGAACAGTGCCGCCCAGAGTAGGATTCCGCCGAAGATCTCCCAGACGATCACGCCCAAAAACATCAGCCAGTTGATCCAGGCGGGCGTGCCGTAAATCTTCGTGACCTGCCCGATGTACCAAAAATTACCGCTCGAGAATTTCCAAGTTTCGGGCAATCGGCCAGATGATTTGAAAACATCGAAGATGTTCAGGACCACCACGAGCGTCATCCACAAGGCCCACAGCAAAACAATGCCTTGTTTCAAGGTCAGTAAATCCAGGGCAGGCGGGCCAATGTTCACGTGGTTCTCCTCGAGAATTGATTCGGGTTGCTCGAGAAGTCTCGAGGTTTGTTCATGAAAAAGAGGGACGAGGACTTTCCTCATCCCTCTCGAGTGCCGCTGTCGTGCGTTCAGACGAACGCTGATGCTTTGGGCTTACTTCTTTGGCAGGAATTCCGTGGTGAAGGCTTTGAGTGGGTCTTGGTCCTTCTTGAGCAATCCGACCGCCTTGAGCGCCTTGTAAACCTCGGTCCAGCGAGCACCGTCCATGTAACCCAAGCCGTTCTTTTGGGTTGCGCCATCCTTGCCGGTGACGAATGGAATTGTTGCCTTGCTGCTCCAGGCCAGGAAATCTGGGCTTAAGTCTTTGTTCTGCGCGGCCAGGGTTGAGGCGTACTTGGCTGGGTTGGCGATGTATCGTTTCCAGCCCTCCTGCGTGGCCTCAACGACGGCTTTGACCATCGATGGGTCTTTCTTGATGTTGTCCTCGGTCGTGGCGATCATGCCGTAAGGCGAAAAGCCACTGTCGCTGACCAGCAAGTACCCGATCTCGACACCCTGCTTCTCGAGCGTGTACGGTTCAGCCACGCCGTAACCCTGCGAAACGAGTTTCTTGTCGTTGACAAACGTCGCCAGTTGACCCGAGTAATTGACCTGTTGGACTTTGCCTTTGAGCTTGTATTTCGCCATGATGTAATCCCAGTACGGTGCGCCTGGGGTCACGGACACTTGACGTCCGGCCAAGTCTTCGAAGCTTTTGACCGGGTTGGACTTGTGGTACATCAGCACTTGTGGCGAGAGTTGGAACTGCGCGAACACACCGACCAACGGCACGCCACCCTCTCGAGCGGAAAGCATTCCGGCGGTGTCGGTCATGGCAAATTCTGCTTTGCCCGAACCCAAAAGCGAATAGCCGGCGATGTTAGGGCCGCCCGGAACCAGCTTCATGTTGATGCCCTTGTCCTTGTACAAACCATCTTGGAACGCGGCGTAAAACCCGCCGTGCGGTGGTTCAACGACCCAATCCAGAATCATCGTCACATCTTGGAGTTTGCTTTGGGCTTTCGAGACGGCGAGCATCCCGACGGCCCCTGCGATTCCTGCGGCCAACAGCGCGAAACGAGCGTACTGCTTCATACGGACCTCCTCAGATCCCCCCAAAGGGGTGTGAAACCAATTGAAAAGCTCGAGCCGGTTCTGCATTCCAGTCTGACTCGAGTCGAAGTTAATTTTCGTGTTGCAGCACGCTTTCGTGCCAGTTCTTCAAGAGCAAATAGCCGATGTAATTGACGATCAAGAAAAAGCCGATGCCCATGAATGCGGATGTCAGGGCGCTGGCGAACAAGAGTGGTGTTTGCAAGCGTGCCGCTGTGACCGCAATCATGATTCCCAATCCGCCACCGTTGGCTCCGCCCGCTCCGGCCATGTACTCGCCGACAATCGCGCCAATCACGACTTGGGCGCTAGCGATACGCCAACCCGTGACCATGTACGGCAACGCGAACGGCAGGCGTAATTTCCACAGCGTTTGATTGCTCGAGGCCCCGTAGAGTTTGAACAGGTTTTGCAGGTTGTTCTCGACGCTGATCAAGCCTTGGGTGGTGTTGGCAATGACCGCAAAAATCCCGATGATCACGCTGATCACAATGATGCTGCCGAACCCGAACCCGAACCAGATGATGATGATCGGTGCAATTGCAATGACTGGTGTGCTTTGCAGCATGACCGCGTAAGGGTAGAACGCCTTTTCGACAAATTTGCTCGAGGCCAAGGCGAATGAAACGGCGGTTCCCAGCACAATCACCAGCACAAACGAAACTGTAGAAGATTGCAATGTGAACCAGGCCGCCTCGAGCAATTGCTGGTAGTTCTCGCCGAACGAATTGATCACATCCACCGGTCCGGGCAGCACGAACGGTTTCAGGCCCGAGACGAGGATCACGGCCTGCCAGACGACCAGGAACAACACGAGCGCGACGATGGCTGGCCCGGACCTCGAGAACCATTTGGCGAATGCGCTCGGGTCGCCTGTGGCGGTTTGGTTGCTCAGACTGACTTCTTTGGTCGCCATTGGGTGCTCCTGTATTCTCGAGTGTTGTATTCCGGCGAGTTGATGGGTTTTGAACTTGGGGAAATTGGGTGCTCGAGCCAGTTCACGGTTTGATCGGCTTTGGTGATCGAGGCAAATCAGTGCTCGAGTGAGTTGACGATCTCGACCACTTTCTGCCCGAATTCGGGCGTGCCGCGAAAACTCGCGTCACGTGGGTAGGGCGCGTCAATCAGCACCTCGCGCACGAACCGTCCGGGCCGGACGCTCATAATGGCGATGCGGCTCGAGAGGTAAATCGCCTCGAAAACGTTGTGGGTCACGAAGATGATGGTGGCCCCGAGGACTTCTTTAAGGCGCAAGAGATCGACGTTTAATTTTTGTCGGGTGATCTCGTCGAGCGCCCCGAACGGTTCGTCCATCAACAGGAGTTTCGGTTTGGTCACGAGCGCCCGAGCAATCGAGACGCGCATCCTCATGCCGCCGGAGAGTTCCCTGGGGTACGCCTTGTCAAACTTTTCCAGCCCGACCAACTCGAGCGCCTCATCGACCACGGATTTCCAGTGGGTTTTGGGCACGCCCTGCAACTCCAATGGCAGTTCGACATTGGCCCGCACCGGACGCCACGGCAAGAGGGTCGCCTCTTGAAAGACGAACGCGGTTTGACCTCGGGCTTGGGCGCTGGTCGGGTCCGCACCGTTGACACTGACCCCGCCGCCGCTGGCATCGCCAAGTCCAGCGATGATCCGCAAGAGGGTGCTTTTGCCGCAACCTGAAGGCCCGACCAGGGACAGCACCTCGCCGTCACGCACGTCCAAGTTGATGCCCTCAAGTGCGAGCGTGCCGTTGGCGTAACGCTTGTCCACGCCGCGCACCGTCACGAGGCTGCGGGCGTTGCTGGATCGCGGGTCGGATGTGATGGCCTGAGTCACAGGTGGGTCCTCCGGTGGTCCGATCTCGAGTGCCGATCAAGGATGGTTGAAAAACGGGTCGCGCAGTAAAAATCGTGCAAATGTTCACCGTTCGCCGAACATTCTTTCCATCATTCCCGGTTTACGTGAAGGTCGTCAAGGTGGCAGCACCCAATTGTGCAGGTTTCACCTGACAGCAGAAAATAGGCTCAGCCTTTGAGGAGGGCCAAAACTTGACGGATTGCGCCGACATGATACGCCACATGCAGCGCAGACTTCATGTTCATCACGAGCGTTTCTTCCGACCAGTTTTCGCGGGACCGTGTGAACTCGAGCACCCGTTCGTACTGGTGCGTGATGCTTTTTCTCAACGCATTCCAGGCCGCATCATCGACGCGCTGCAAAGCCCAAGCCTGAGAGAAATCGACCTCGAGGGATTCGTTGCGCAACCAGGCGTTCGTGAGTTCCAGCGAATAGCGCAAATGGGCGCAATGTCCGGCGATGCTCGAGCGGCCCAACGCGGGCGGATTTGAGGCGGTGATCGCATCAATCGTCTCGAGTGTGGTGAGTAGACCATCGAACCAGCCGGGGGGGTCGGTGGCCTCGAACGCTTCGAGCAGCATCTCGAACAGGGAATCGTTGAGTGATTCGACGGGGATCGAATGTTGCACAGGTAAGAGATTAACCCGTTTGGCCCGCGCATCGCACTGGAGACCTTTATGAATGAGGCTCGAGCGAGGAACGGCTCACATGCCTTCCTGCGAAAGTCAGACCGCTTGCGTCCAGAACAACTTCGAGCTACTTTTGAATGCGGATGAAATCTACTGATGGCCTCCGGCGAGCCGCATCAGTTCGGGTGCGGCGGTGCACAGCGTTGGTTCCTCGAGCCGCAATTGACTGCCCGCCGAAACCCGGATTTTCAGGCTGCTGGTTTTGCCGTTGCTGAGCGTTGCCAACGGCACATTGACCCGATGTGTCACATTGTAATCACCAAGTTTGACGAAGTAACGTGGCGGTTTGCTGCCATCACCTTCAATCACGAACGAATCGGAGGTGCTCGAGCTGACGTTCAAGCTCAGGTATTGATCGTCTTTGATCGGTGCGGCGAACTCGTATTTGACAAACGAAGCTTTGGTGCTCGAGTCGATGCTGGCATTGAACCCCTGGATGTGGAAACCGTTCGTGTGTGTGATGCGGCCCCGTAAACCGTTCTGGCAAGCACCCGGTAGGTTCGCGCCAACTTCGAGCAGGTACTGCCGGGCGCTCCAGTTGTCGTTATCATTGATCGGTTGCATGCCGAGGATCAGTATTTCTTGTGGTAATTCCCAGACGATCATGGCAGGCGGCTTGTCTTGATAGGCATCGCTGGCCAGGAATTCGGCCATGGGGACCAATGAGCCGACACCACTGTGGGCGGCCTTCAGCACATCACGCGAGAGGCGATGCGCCAGTCCAGCCACAAAGCCGAATGCCTCTATCTCGCTGAAGCTTGAGCCAACCACAACGATACGTGGCATCGCATCGGTCAGCAAATCGAGTCCAGGGTTGTTGCCGGTGTTGGTTTTGACGAGCGAAAACTCGGGCACGCGAATTTGATCAAGGTTCACCTTTGCCCGTTCGCTGGCGGGCAACTTTTTGTAGAGGCTCGAGAACAGCGGGTAGGCTTTGCGATCCGTGAAATGGATGGCGTACTTGACCTCTGGGATTGCCGCCAGCATTTGCGCGTGTTTGCTTTGAATATGTTGCGCGATCAGGCGTGCCGTCTCGAGCGCACCGGTTGGTGACCAGTGGTGATCGGTGCGCATGAACAAGGGATCGATCAGCGTTTTGCGGCTCGGGTGTTGCATGAACGCCTGCTCGAGGTTTGGGGTTTCCACGCCGAGGTGGTTCAAGCGTTGTTGCAGCACGCCGTAGAGTTCGCGTTGCAGCCGTGGACGGACGAATCCATCCGGGAGTTGTGCGCTGTAAACCGAGTGCACCATCGGAATCAAGGCGATTACCAGCTTGATGTTGCGCCTTTTCAGCACCGTGTTAATCGCTTCGATGATTTCGACGTGTTCGTCGAGTTTGGCCGCAATTTTCAGGCGGTCTTCGTCCCAGCGTGCGATTTCGGGCAGGTTCTCGAAGACGAAACCGTTCTTGCCGACGGTGTAGGTTTGGAAGGTTGGTTTGTTGCTTGCGCCCAGGCCAAGGCTGCCCAGGCCAAGGCTGAGGGTTGCCAAAAGTGAAGTTGCCAGCAGGACGGTCAAGCGAATCGGCTTAGAGAACGAAAGCATCATCGCTCAGATTATATTTTCATTGTCAGACAACTGGAAGCCGTATTAGAGATGAACTCGGTTCAAAGTGATGCGACTCGAGCCGAACGTCAAGCCATTTCCGAATTGGGCGATCCCAAACTGGCCGCCTGAGGATTTCAACGCACGCACCTGACCAAACGCTGACATTGATCGGAATGGGCTACTGAATGCTCGAGGTTCCGCTTCTTCACAAATCCGTGCTCGAGCCTGAATCAGTCTGTCGCTTGGTGTTCCGATCCCGGCAGGGTCAGCGCAAAGGTCGCGCCGCCCATGCCCCACAAGTTTGGCAATCTCGGTTCGCTCGAGTTCGGTGGTGGTCCCTCCACCCAGACGCGCCCGCCGTGACGTTCGGCGATGCGTTTGACAATCGCCAGTCCAACACCGGTTCCGTTCGAGTTCGGGTTGAGCTTGTGGAAGAGGCTGAAGACTCGCTCTCGGGCCTCGAGTGGAATGCCGGGCCCATTATCCGCGACGCGCAAAATGATGTGCTGATCGCCCGCCGCCCAGGTCCAAGAGACCTCGGCTTTTGGTGGAATGTTCGGTCGTCCGCCGTATTTCAGGGCATTGCCGACGAGGTTTAAGAGCAGTTGGTACGCCTGTGATTTCGTGTAGACGATGCGCGGCCATTCCCTGGGCAGCACGACCCGCATTTGAGTGCTTTGGATTTGCGGCTCAAGGTCCGAGAGCACGCTGGCCATGACCTCACCGAGGTCGAAGGTTTCGGTGTTCTCCTCGCCTTGGGACAACCTCGAGAGGGTCAGCAGGTCGTCGAGCAAATGCGTCATCTTCTCGATGCGTTTGTTGATCCGTCCAACCATCTCGCGGGCTTTGGGTTCGTCCTGTTTGTCGAGCGCGTTCTCCATCAGGTAAGCGAGGCTCTGGATCGCCAAGAGCGGCGAGCGCAGATCGTGGCTGGCGGTGTAAACGAACGCCTGCATTTCGTCGTTGCGCAATTCCAATTCGTGCGTGCGTTCCTCGACCCGCTTTTCCAGGTTGACGTTCAGGTGCTTGAGTTCTTCCTCGGCGGCTTTGCGGGCCGTGACATCCTGGAAGGCCATCACACCGGCGACCACCTCGCCGAGTCGATTGCGGATAGGTGCGGCGTTCGCGGAGATCGCGCCCCAACTGCCGTCGCCGCGCAGAATCTCGATTTCCTCGCCGTAACTGGTTTCGGCATCACGGATCGCACGGGCCAGCGGCCATTCTCGAGGTTCATACGGTTGACCGTCGCCTTTGAATCCGAGCCACGGATGCCAAACCTCGAGCGTGTCCGGAGCCTCGAAGGGTTGCCGCCAGATCTCCTCAAATTGTCGGTTGGCGAGGGTCAGTTTGCCGCTCGGAGCTTCGGCGATCACCACGGCGGAGGGCATTTGTTGCAGCACGGCCTGTAAGCTCGAGCGTTCCGCCTCGAGTTGTGCGACCAATTGCGCCCGTTCGAGCGCGGCGGCGTACTGACGGGCGATGCCGACCACGAATTGACGGTCCTCGGCGGGAAAAGTCCGGGCGTTCAGAAAGCCGAAGACCAGGACACCGGTGATCGTGCGGCCTGTGCGCAACGGCATCGCCAGGAACGCTTCGGGGACTTGTGCCAGTTGCGCCAGCGTCGGGTAGGCGTGCGCCAGCGTGCGGCGCGACTCGAACCAGATGCCCTCGCCGCTTTTGGTGATGCCGTCGAACAATTCACGTATCACGCTTGGCGGTTTGCCGGGTTGAATCTCGGGCTGACCGGCGGCCCAGGCAACCTCGAGTTCACCTTCGCGCACGTGCGCGATGATGCCCAGGCTCGCGCCGAGGCCAGAGAAACCCTGATCGACGGCAACGCGGGCCAAATCCTCTGGTGTAGTCGCCTCGAGCAGCGCGGCGGCAAGGTTGCGCAATCTTGCGGCGCTCTCGGCGGCACGCGCCAGGGATCGGCTCTGGCGTTCGCTGGCATCGTTCAGTTGGGCGCTGTCCACGGCGACCGCGATCTGACGGGCGATGCGCTCAAGAAACACCGAATCTTCGTTGGTAAACGTCGCATGACGCTCGAGCCGTGCGAGGCTGAGTGCCCCGAGCGAACGGCCTCGGGCGCGAATTGGCACGATCAGACCGTGCGTCAGGCCGCTGGAGCGCAACGCCTCGAGTTGTTTGGCATCGTTGCTGATCAGTTCCAGGAAGGCATCGTTGATCGCGTAAGTTTCGCTCGAGCCGCGCTGCATGACCTGTTGCGCCATGCGGGTGCGGCGTTGGCTTTCACTGCGTGAACGGCTGCGTTCATGGCTGCCGGTGGTTCCGGCGTGCGCGATCATCGAGAGGCTGCCGTTTTCCTCAAGGATGTGCAGCGTGACGTGATCGGCAAATCCGGGCACCAGATGCTCGAGGGTCTGTTCCAGCACCGCGCCCAGGTCAATCTCAAGGGCGCTCGCCAGGAGATCGCTGATCTCGAGGAGCGTCGTGTCCCGGTTGATTTTCGGAAGATTCCCGATGGTGTTGGCGCGGCGGGGGGCGGTCATTCGTCTCATGGTCAGCTTAGGCGAATCTGAAGGGGGACGTGTGAGATTTTGGCCTGGTTGCGTGTCACACGGGCCAACTCGAGGAATGCGGGATGGGTGAAGGGATGGCTTTGCGGCGGTTGCTTCCCTCATTGTTGTACTGGGTGTAGTCATTAAGCTGAACTTAAGAAAGGCAATCCTGAGCCGTGAGTCATGGGTTTCGAGTTCAAGGCTCAAACCATGCACTCGGATTGGGGGTTCAGGGCTCTAGCCTGCGGCGCTGCCAACGGGTGAATGCCCCATCTGGCAAGCAGCCACAGAAAACGCCTGCCCAGCACTAGTGGGTCACTTGCTGTGCTTGCGGTGTTTCGGACCTCAGTTTGATGAGAACACAATTTTTCGAGCAGGACGCGTAAAACACTCCAAGTATCTCAAACTCGATTGCCCATGTCCACAGCAAGTGACCCACTGAGTTCGTGTTCGGAATGAACCAGTCCCTGGACGGCTACGTCGATCATATGGCGTTACCTCGCCAAGCCCCACGCTCTTCCGCCACTTCATCGAGGAGGCTCAGGGGCAGGCGGGCAGTGTTTACGGTTGCCAGATGTATGAGGCCATGCGTTACTGGGACAACGATCGTCCTGAATGGAATGCAGATGAACATGCCTTCGCGGCGGCGTGGCGGAACCAGCCGAAATGGGTCGTCTCGCGCTCGTTGAAGTCGGTTGGTCCCAACGTTAGGCTTATTAACGAGGACCTTGAGGGCGCGATCCGCAAGCTGAAGGCCGAGCGCGACGGAGAGATCGAAGTTGCTGGTCCGAACTTGGCGCAAAGCCTCACCGAACTTGGCCTGATCGATGAGTATCGAATCTACCTGCACCCCATTGTGCTTGGTCACGGCAAGCCATATTTCGCTGGACCCCGGCCGCCGCTCCGCCTTATGGCTCATGATCGGATTGGCGAGGATGTGATCAGGTTGACCTACGTTCCTGCTGAATCGCGCGATTACCCTGAGGGAACGTGAGAATGAGCCGGAAGCGTTGGCCTCTGGGCCTAAACCTCGAACTCTTCGGTCTTTGGCCCATACGAACCATACGGCCCGTAATACGCGGCACGTTCCGCCTCGGCACGTTGGGCGCTGTGGCCCCAAATCGCAAACAACACACCAATCGCCACCCACAAGAACATGAACAAATCACCGAACTGCACCCAGAGCGTCTTCGTGTCCAACGGCGCATACAGCCCCTCGAGCGCCCCGGCCTGATTCTGTGGCAATCGCGTCACGACCCGACCTCGAGCGTCAATGATCGCGGTGATGCCGGTGTTCGCGGCCCGCAGGAAGTACCGATCCTGTTCGATGGACCGCATCCGGTCCATCGCAAAGTGTTGCGAGTTGCCAATACCACCACCGAACCAGGCATCGTTGGTTGGTAAGACCAACACTTGAGCGCCAGACCGCGTGAATATCGATGGGACTTCGGGGAAAATCGAATCGTAACAGACGAACGCGCCGATCACCCGTCCAGGCAGGTGCAAGTTGCTGATCACGCCGCCCTCGCTGGCGGTGCCTTCACCGGGGATGCCGAGCGCGTTGAAAATCGGATCGTAAATAAACGCAAGTTGATAACGAAACGGGAACGATTCACCAAAAGGCACCGGCTTGACTTTGCTGCTTTTTTCCTCGAGTTTGCCAGATTTGACGAGGGCCACGATGTTCTTGGCCTGATTGCGCCCTGCGACATTGACAAACTCATACGTGCCGGTCACCAGCGGATTGACCAGCCCAGCCTTGAGCGCATCTTGAAGGTAGACCGATGCTTCCGGCCAGACCACCAAGGCTCCGGGCGGCGCATTCTCGGAAAGACGTTTGAGGTTCTCGAGGTCGGTTAAACCCTGACGCGCTTTGACCCGAGGATCGATGTTGTTTTGCACCAGCAAAACAGGTGCGGTTGCAGTCGGTGGGTTCAATTGTGTGACACCCCACAGCAGGCCAGCCGCCCACAAACCACCCGCCAAGGCCAACACGCGCCATTCACGGTTTCGGTGCAAGACGCCCACGATTCCGGCAGCCATCAACAGCACCAGCACGCTCTCGAGGTAGACACCGCCGAACGCAGCGACCTGCGCGAGCGGCGTGTCGATCAGGGCATAACCAAAGTTGCCCCACGGAAACGCCAACGGCCCGAGTGAACGCAACCACTCGAGGATCACGAAGCCACTGCACAACACGCCCAACCGCGCCCAGTAATACGGCGTGATGCGCACACAAGTCCAGACCAACAAGGCCCAGAAGCCCGCCTCGATCACCCAAACGAGCGGCATCAGCAACCAAATCAGGACTGCCGCGCTGGGGAAAACACCGGCAAAAGATTGCGGCAACCAAAACAGGTGAATCGCCCAGAAGCCCAAACCAGCAAAGAACCCAACCCGGCTCGAGTCCTTGGCGGTCGCTTGCTCGAGGATGAGCAGCATCACCATTGCGAGCGGGATGGGCAGCAACCAACTCGCCGGGAATGGTACGTGAATCAAGCCGAGGATTGCACCCAGCGCGAGTGCGATCAGGTTATAGAGCGCGTAATCCTGCCGAGGACCAAGCCGTTGCTGGCCCGTGTTGCTGATTTGAGATTTGCTCAGGTCAGGCACCCGAGGGATGGACTGGCGATTGGAGGTGGCATTCATACAGAACCTCGAGCGTCCCGTCGGTCGTTCCGTGCGTGCATTTGAGGCTGAGTTCGCAACCCTCGAGCGTGCCCAAAGGCATGATGGTTGAGGACTTCGTCTCGTCCTGAACCGCATGGGTTGTCGTTTCGCGCCTCTGCCCGCATTGCCAACATGATACCTGTCTGAGTGCCCTATGTGACTTTTTGCGGGCCAGAAACGTTCAGGATGTGTAAAGTAAAACCAGGTTGAACCAAATTTTGCGTTTTACACAGGAGTTTTTCGGTGAAGATCGGTGTCATTTCAGACGTTCACGCCAACATTTATGCACTTCGGGCGGTCTGGAATGCCTTGGTGGTTGAACGTGGTGTCGAAAAAGTCATCTGCCTCGGCGATCTGGTCGGGTACGGTGCGAGTCCGCTCGAGGTGATCGAATGGTTGAAGCAGAACAACGTCGCCACCACGCTTGGGGCCAGCGATGCCCGTATCGCCTTCGAGTTAACGGCTGGCGGTGAACACCGCCAGGGTGTCGGTGATGAGACCCTCGAGTGGACCAAAACCCTTTTGGGTGACGAGGAACGCCATTACCTGCGCAGCTTGAAAGTCACGGAACGCACCATGACCCCGGTCGGTCGGATGCGCTACTTTCACGGTTCGCCCGAAGACCCAGAGGAACGCCTGGATTTGCGCGGCAGCCCAGTGTTTTTGGATGAATTCTTGCAGAAACTCAATTGCAGCGTGATCCTCTGTGGCGGCACACACATTCCATTCATTCGCCGCACCGAGAGCGGCTTGTTTGTGAATCCCGGCAGCGTTGGCCTGTCCTTGAACGGTGAACCGGGCGCGGATTGTGCCCTGCTCGAGTTTAACGAATCACAACTCGAGGTGGAGTTGCTGAAGATTCCTTACGATTTTCATGCCGCCGCGTTTGACATTTTGACCTGGGGGTTGCCGCCGGTGATTGCGGATGTGATCAAGACGGGTTCGGCCAAACCGCAAACGGCGTGAGGGCAGGGCAAAGGTTAAAGACAAAAGAGGAAAGGAAGGGCTAAAATTTCGAGCCTCAGGCCATTCCGAAGGCGCTTAAGATTGCGGCGAGCAGGCCACAAGCGACAATGGCGACGATCGGATTGAGCCGCGTGCTCGAGACGACCGTCAGTGTCAGGACGGCGAACAGCACCGCGATCCAGGAATGAATTGCGCCTCGAGCCAGCGTTAAGGTGCCGCCCGCCGCGAGTCCCAAACCAATCGGCAAGAGGGCATTGCGAATCGCTTTGGGCCAAGGCGCATCGCCGAGCAAACCCCAGGCCCGAGCGAACCCGGCGGTCAGGATGGCGGCGGGCATGAACATGCCCAGGAACGCGCCGAAGCCTCCGGGCAAACCGGCAATCTTGAAGCCGTAAAACACGACCGCGAGCATGTTCGGTCCGGGCGAAAATTGAGCCAGCGCGTACCCGTCGGTGAAGACCCGAGGCTCGAGCCAAGCGCGTTGCAGCACGATCTCGCGTTGAATTTCTGGAATGATCCCGAGCGCCCCGCCGAAGGACAGCAGCCCGAAGCGGAAAAACAACGCAAAAACCTCGAGCGCGTTGGCTGTTGGTAATTCAGTCATGCGTGGGTCTTTCAGGTTCTGCCCTGTCTAATTCTGTTTGGGGTCGGTTCAAGGCAAGGCTGATCGGAAAGAGCGCCAGCAGCACCCAAAGCAGGTTCAGGCGCAATACGCCGACACCAATGAACGCGGCCAGTGCAATCCAAACACCGAACGGCACACTCAGGCTGGCCTTCGCTGTGCGCAAAACCATGCTGGCGGTCAGGCCCACAGCCGCCGCCGAAATGCCGCCCAAGATCGCCAGTAAAACCAGATTCTCGAGGATGTGTAACCAGAAGTACGCCCAGGCGAGCAGGCTCACCAGGCAGAAACCGGGGGCACACAACCCGATCACCGCCAAGATTGCGCCGGGTGTTCCCGCGAGTTTCATGCCGTAGTAACTCGCCAAGTTCGACATGGTTGGTCCAGGCATCAGGTTGACCAGGGTCATGCCCTCGAGAAATTCGACCTCGGTCAGCCACGTGTGACGGCGCACCAGCAGCGTGTGCATTTGCGCACCGATGCCACCGGCAAAACCGGTCGAGCCGACGGTCAGGAAGAGTTTGAAGACATTCCAGGCGGTCGGTTGCACGTGTCCAGCTTACCGGTCGCGTGTCAGGATGCGGTTGTGCAATTGTCCATACCGGTACTCGTGAAGCTCGAGGCCGTGAACCTGAGCTTGAACAACGCCTTGATCCTCGAGCAGGTTTCGTTTGTCTTGCATCCCGGCGAATGCTGGTTGATTTCCGGTGCGAACGGCGCGGGCAAAAGCACGTTTTTGAAACTTGTGCGCGGCGAACTCTGGCCGGATGTCGGGATTGGCTCGAGACTCTTTGCCCTGGTTGGTGACGAACCGCGCAGCAGTCCAATCGGCGTGCGAGAACGCATGGCCCTGGTCAGCCCGGAATCCCAAGACCGGCTGGTGCGCCTCGAATTGCCGCTTGAAGGACTCAAGGTGGTGCAATCGGGAATCCATCAGACGGACTTTTTGCAGTATCCGCTCGAGCCAGATCAGCTTGCTCGGGTCGAGGAGTTGTTGCACGACATGAAACTCGAGCATCTGCGCAAACGCCCAATTGTTGAAATGTCCAAAGGCCAATTGCGGCGAATCCTGCTCGCCCGAGCCTTGGTTGCTCAACCTCGAGTCTTGATCCTCGACGAATGTTTCAGCGGCATCGACCCAGAATCTCGAGCCAGCCTGATGCGCAATGTGGACGATGCGGTGCGCGATGGTTTGACCGTGATGTATACCACCCACCGGCAAGAGGAACGCCTCGGGTCAACCTCGCACGAACTGCACCTCGAGCGCGGCAGGATCGTTCAATCTGGACCATTCAAACCAAATCCCGAATCTGATCCCGTAGGGGTGAGGCTTGCCTCACCCAGCCAGCCAACCGCCCCTATTCCCACCCTCGAGCCATTGATCGAAATTGACCGGGCCGATGTCTATTTGGGTGAGGTTCTGGGCAGTGAAACCGCACCGGATGGCATGGGTGCAGCCACCAAGAAACGGGTGCTCGAGCAAATCTCCTGGCAGGTTTTTCCTGGCGAGCAATGGGCAATCATTGGTCACAATGGCGCTGGTAAAAGCACGCTTGCCAAACTCATCTTGGGCGAGATCAGTCCGGCCCTGAACGATCAAATAGGGGGCGGGAAAGTGCTGCGGTTCGGGCGTGAACGCATGGCGATTTGGGAGCGTCAGGCCCGAATTGGCCTGATCTCCAGCGATGTGCAAATCCGTCATCGGGTCGATGCGCCGGGAGTCGTGATCGTGGCGAGCGGTTTTAACGGCAGCGTCGGATGGGCACGAGACCTTGAACCTCAAGAAATTGAACGAGTCGAAGCATTGCTGGCGGCATTCGAGATCACGGATTTGCGGGATCGCAGCGGATTTGAGACCTCACACGGGCAGTTGAAAAAACTTCTGATCGCTCGAGCCTTGGTCACAACACCTGAGATCGTGATTCTGGACGAACCCTTCGACTACCTGGATATGCACTCGAGAAACCTGCTGCTCGCCTTGATCGAACACGAATCACAGCGCACACAGTTCATCACGGTCGCGCATCGGCTCGAGGACATTCCGCGCAACGTCACGCATGGGTTGTGGCTGGAATCCGGTCGCGTGCGCTTCGCTGGACCGCTCGGGGAATTGCTGTCCCGAGCGCCACAGTTTAAGGGCACAGAAAAGATCAAAGAGGGAAGAGGAAAGTAACAGCCTCGAGCCCTTACTTTCCTCTGCTTTACTGCCCTTTATCGGCTCGAGGTTCTGGAGGCCAACGGTTGTGCGTGTCGCACGCTTGGCCCGATGGCATAAACGGCCCGCCATGCGCGGTAATCGCTGGCGGTGACATCGGTTTTGCTGCCGTTCGCATCGATCACGGTTCGGGTCACGCGCACGCGAAAGCCATCCTCGGCCCAATCGACTTGCTTGCGGACTCCGGGCAGTAGGGTTGGGTCGAACTCATAGGCGGGTGGTGGATGCGGGGTTCTCGAGAGGATGCTGGCATTCGAGATCACAACCTTGCGGTTGGTCGGTTGTCCGTACACGCGAACCGTGGTGCGTCCGGGCAAGGTTTCGGTGCGGATCAACAATGGGCCGCTGGTGTCGTTCTGCATTCGCAGGTTCAGGCTGGGTTGGTACACAGCGGCATCCAAGCCAACCAACGGGTCGTACCAGTGCACGCGGTAGGCGTGCTGGTTGCGCTCGAGCACCGGCAATCCGGCCTTGTACAAGGCCCTGAATGCGGTCGTACTGGCCTGACAAACGCCACCACCGACACCCTTGACGGTGCGTCCAGCGGAGATCACCAGCGCCTCGGCGAAACCATTCTCGAGTTCGATTGGGCCGACCGCCTCGTTGAAGTTGAATTCCTGTCCGGCAGGCACAACGTAACCGTCCAGCTTGCCGGTTGCGGTGGCCACATTGATCATGCGTTCGCGGCTCGAGCCGTAGTACGTGGTGGTCGCCTCTGAGATCAGGGCAAGGCCCGTGGGTTTGGGCAGGGTGGCGCTGGCCACGCGGGGTTCATCGCCGATCACCGGCAGGATCACTTCGTTGGTATCTGGGCGCAAGATCTCCTCGCTCAACAGCGACCCGGCGGTTTTCAGATCCAGCTTCCAACCTCGAGCCTCGGGTTTGACCACCAGTTGTCCTTGATAACGCACGTAACGCGCCCCTCGTGCCGGTTGGTCGAAGGCGTTGGCGATTCGTTCGAGCCGGTCTTGAATGTTTTCCGGCGCAGCCTCGAGCGATCCATTCTTGATGCGAAAGAGTTTTGCCACCTCGAGCGCCGTCAGAACGCGGGTCAACGTCGTTTTGTTGCCGGTGGCCGAATCTGGTGGCATGTAGGTCAGTTTGAGCGGACGCAGCAAACCGTTGGCTTTTTCGGCCAGGGCAAGGAATTCCTTGCCGCTGTGTTCGGCGGGCAATGGCACGACTTTCAAATTCAGTTCTTTGAGGTTCGGATCGCGCAGGTAAGCACGAATGGTCGGCTCGAGGTTCAAACCCTGCCCCGCCTTGTCCGACATGACGACAAAGCGACCATTCTCGAGGCTGATGTTGGCATTCACCGCCGGGATCAGGAACGGTTCGGCGAGCTTGGAGAGTTTGGCCCGAACGGTGCGTTCCTCAATTTTCGCCCGCAATGGCATTTCGATCTTTCCGGCCAGCGCGTTCAGGCGATCCTGAATGTTTTTGAAGACGTTGCCGCGCCGCCCGATCTCTTGGGCCAGCATCGCGGTCGCTTGCGCATCCGGTTTCCAGCCCAGTTCCCGCGCATTCCAGACCACAGAACGATCACTGGCCCGAACCTTCAATTGCGGGGCAGAAACACCAGCCAATTCCCGCTCGAGTTTTTGGGCGGCATCCTCGAGCTTCATGCCGCCAATCGGGATGTTCGCCGCCACCACTCCGGGCAGGATTTTGTCGGCGAAAGTCGATTCAAAAACCATCGACCCCGCCGCGATCACCACGGACACGGCAAGCAAGGTGATCCCAACCGGTCCAATCAGGGCCGGTTTTGGATTCGATTCGGGATGGGATTCAGGGTTCAGGGCGGGTGTCACAGCCTTGTCAGTCTACCGGTTCGATTTAAGAATTGTGTCTTCAAGCCGACTTTGGTCAGGACTGGAGCCGACCGGACGAATAAAATCAACAGCATAGATCACAGATCGATCATGGTCCAAGCCCCAACTTGAAAGCCTATATGCCTGTAATCTCGAGCCGTGCGCCCGATCCTGCCAGTCTTTTTGCTGCTGACCGCCTGCGCACCTGCGCCATCCCTCGAGACGTTGTACGCGCCGTTGCGCGAGGCGCACACTTGGTCGTATCACGTCAAACGCGAAGGGTTGGGCGCAACCTATGAGGACAGCATCACGCTCGAGACGCAACCGCAACCGGACGGCTCGAGTTTGCTGAAAGTACACCTCTTGCCGAATGCGAACGATCCGAAAGTGGGGGCGCGACACACGTATCGTCTGGATTTCTCGGGCCTGCCGCCCAAATTGCAAGCGCTCGAGACCGAGGCGGGCAAAGGCCGGTTTGAGCCCGGTTTGCCATTCCCGGATTTTCTCGAATCCCGAGGGGCAGGTTCAGCCCGATACGCGATTGGGCGCGGACAGCTTGCCGGACAGTCATTTCAAGTCAACTGGCATTACGCCCCAATCGCGGCTGACACGGCCCAAACTGCACTTGGCACGATCCCAACGGTTCGCACCGACCTCGAGTTGCGCAGCAGCTACCACCTGACCGACTGCAATTTGCGGCTCGAGTTTGCCCCCAAGTACGGGCTGGTCCGGGCGGAATGGGCCACGATTTACGGCACGAGGACGGTTTTCACCCTCGAATCGTTCGATGCCCAGGCAAAATGATGGGATGCTTCGTGGCCTGATCGATACCCTCCTGCCCGCCCGGTGCGTTCTGTGTCGGGATTACCTTTCGGGTGAAACGGGTGTCTGCACCAATTGTCTCGAGCGAACCGGCCAAGCGCAGTGCGATGGCAACCTGATTCACCTCGGCGAGTACCGGGGCAGGCTTGAACGCGCCGCCCGAGCCCTGAAATTCGCCGATGCCCGAGCGGTCGCCGTGCCATTCGGGGCAAAACTCGCAGATGGGATTCGCGCTGCGGGCTGGCGAGTCGATGCGCTCGTGCCGGTGCCACTGCACGGCTTGCGGCAACTCGAGCGCGGTTACAACCAATCCGAAGTCCTGGCGCAAGGCATTGCCAAAGCATTGAACGTACCCGTGCTCGAGGCGTTGGGCCGTGTGCGATCCACCAAACGCCAAGCCAGACTCGAGAAACCTGATCGCATCGACAACATCCGTGATGCCTTTGAAGTGCGCCACGATGTGACCGGCCTCGAGTTGATCCTCGTTGATGACGTTCACACCACCGGCAGCACCCTGAACGAAGCCAGCCTCGAATTGATCCGCGCAAGAGCCAAACGTGTGCGAATCGCAGTGATCGCCAGAACCTAAAAGGCAAGATTAAAGATCAAAGAGAAAAGAGGCGATCCCGCCCGTCAGCGCCGCAAGCCCGTCAGGTGCTGCTGTAGCGGCAAGAAGGTGCGTCTTGGGATTAAGAGGAAAGTAAATCAAAACCTCGAGCCTGTGGCTGTTACTTTGATCTTTAATCTTTCGTCTTTTATCTGCCGTTCTGACCCTCGAGTTCCAAAACCCGGCGTTCAATCGCCATATTCTCCAAAACCTCGAGCACAGTTTTGGCGTGCATTCGCGGATTGATTTTCGTCCAAACAAATACGATGCGTCCGTCCGGGTCGATCAAAAACGTTTGCCGGTTCGCCCGACCGCGCCAACCTTCCAGGCCCTTCATCACGTCGTAAACGCTCGAGATGGCTTTGCTGCGATCCGTGCACAGCGGAAAGGTCAGGTGGTTTCGGGAACGCAGGGCAATGTGTTCCTCGCGGGCCTCAATCGAGACACCGACCACTACCGCGTTCACATTGATGAACGACTCGAGCAGCCTCTCGAAGCCACGGGCCTGCGTGTCGGTGGAGATGGATTCGGATTCCGGGAAGAACCAGACGATTACCCAACGCCCATGCACGCCAGCCAGCGAAAAACGAGCGCCGGTGTCGGTTTGCACATCGAATGTGGGTGCGGCATCCCCGATGTTCACGACGGCATTCTATCTGCTTTCAAGGATACGACGGGCCTCGAGCCTTTCTGGGTCCACCTGAACACTTTTGACCTGCTCGAGATCCAGAATCCCGTTCTTGAGGTGCAAATTCTGATTGGTGATTTCACCCTCGAGTTTCAGGAAAAAAGAGAGTTCGCTCGGGTCGGTCACGCCGGTTTGACTGGCGATCAAGGCCGCATGGACCGTGCCGAGCGTCGTGCTCGCCTGCGATCCAAGCATCACACCTTTGCCTGCATTTTTGGCAAGTTCGAGCATTTCCAGGCTTTGCGTGAATCCAGTTCTGGCGGTTTTGATGTTCAAAACATCAAACGTATCAAAGTCCAATTCTCGCTCGAGATCGGCTTTGGTGAAGGTGCTGTCATCGGCGATGATTGGCAGAATCTCGAGTTTGCGCAAGTTTGCTCGCGCCTTGATTTGACGCACCGGTAAGGGTTCCTCGACGTACAACAAGCCCGCGTCGCGCATCGCCTCGAGCGCTTTGGGTGCGGTTTCTGGAGTGAGCGTTTCGTTGCTGTCCGCGTACAGTTTCATTTCATTGCCAAACTCGAAGTTCAAGTTGTGAATCACTTGCAAATCTTTTTCGTGGTCGCGTCCCACTTTGACTTTCAGGACACGTACACCAGCCGCAAAGACGCGCCGCGCCTCCTCGAGCATGGTGGTTTCGTCGCTGATGCCCAAAATGTACGAGACGCGCAAATCACGGTTCGGTCCCGCAAGTTTTTCAAACAAACTCGAGCCAGCCGTTTTCGCCCGAGCATCCCAGCAGGCCATGTCGAGCGCTCCTTTGGCGGTGTTGTTGTTCGACACGCTGCCCAACGCGCCCGCAACATCCGCCGTGTCTTCAACCTTGAGTCCAACCAGAACAGGGGAGAGGTGCTGCAAAATCCCGTGAATGCTGGCGATGGTCTCGCCGTAAATCGTGGGTCGTGGCGGCGCTTCGGATTCGCCAAAGGTTCCGTTCTCGAGGTGAACGCGAATCAGCACATGTTCGGCAACAGAAAGTTTGCTGTGCGCTCCCCATTGCAGAGAGCCATTCATCGGCAGTCGGTACGGAATCGCCTCGAGCCTCGAGATCTTCACAGCCAAGCCCCGATTCGTTTTGCAACCTCGAGCGGTGGGTGCGCGGTCGTGTCCAGGTACAAGACCCGCTCGCCGGGAAGCGTGCGCAAATATTCTCGGGCAGCAATCGGATCGTAGTTTCGTCTTTCGGTCACAACGATTTTGCATTTCGCCACAACCTCAGACGCGGGCAAATCCAGGTTGGAAAGCTGCTCGAGTTCAAATCTCGAAAAGACAAGCTCGACTCCGGGAATGCTTACCAATTGCTCGAGCGTGCTGGCGTTCGAGGTGTTCACGGTCATCTTGTCAAACGCATCCGAACGCCCAAGCAAACGCTGAACCCGAACCGTGTCTGGCGCATCCAGCACAATGAACCTCGCCCCCGCGTACTGACTCGCGGCGTAAGAAACCTCCTCGAGCCCGCGCAAGCCATCAAACACCAACGGAGGACGCAATAACCCGAGGTTCACGGCCAGCTTGCCAATCGCCTCGGCCATGCCGCCGGGATGCAACTTGCGGTACTTCGCGGTCCACGCAAAACGCTCCTCGCGGTCAGAAACCGGATGGCCAGCGAGCGCGTCAATCATCACGACATCGGTCACGAGTCGGCGGTCCGGCAACAAACTCAACTTGAGCCCCGCAGATTGGAGTGCCTCAAGCGTCGTGGTTTTGCCCACGCCGGTCACGCCGACCAAGACCAGAAACTCGAGGTTCGCAAGCGATCGCCACGGCAGTACGGGATTGGGTTCAAGGGTCATGCCGGGACCGAAAGGAAGACTCATTGCTTCGAGTTTACCGGTTGCAAACCTCGAGAATTTCACGCGAGAGTGCCTCGAGTGATTCGCCTTTGCCTGCCAGGGTCGCTCGAGTTTCATTTTCGATCCTGCCATTCGCTGCGCAGGACCGCCATTACCACATCGTCATGCCATTCACCATCCCGAAACCAGGCGTTGCGGCGCACACCCTCATGCCTGAATCCGGCGCGTTCATAGGCCCGCAGACCGGCGGGATTGGTCGAGAAGGCACTCAGGCTCACGCGATGCAGGTCGAAGGTTTTGAAAGCGTACTCGAGCATCACCGCGACCGCCTCCGTTCCCAAGCCCTGGCCTTGAAAGTGGGGTTCGAGCAGGATGGCGAGTTTGATGCTTTTGCTGCGCTCGTCAAAACTGTGAAAATGCGACAGGCCAATCGGTCGCTCAAGCGTGCCCTGAAGCGCGATCAGGAACGCGGTCGGAGGTTCAGCGAACGGCAACCACGCGGGCATTTGCGCGGGCTCGAGCGGCCAGGGCGTGGCCGTAATCAAGGTGCGGTTGATGTTCGGATCGGACACCCAGCTCGCCGCGAGCGTGAACCAGCGCGGACTCGGGCGGCACAAGGCGATGCGAGCGCCGTGCGCGACTGGGTACAGGCTCGAGGCGAGGCTCACAGGTTTTAGACTAACTCGAGTTTGGCCGGGTCATCTCGCAGCAAACTGTAGACGAGGGTATCTTCAAAGTGCTTGCCAACGCTGGCGGCCTCGAGTTTCGTGACTTCCAGCGTGAAACCAAGCTGCTCGAGAACGTCAACGCTTGAGGTTGCACCGGCCAGGATTTCCGCCTCGAGCCG
The DNA here is from genome assembly GCA_031418155.1 of Deinococcales bacterium. GTDB lineage: Bacteria > Deinococcota > Deinococci > Deinococcales > JAAFIG01 > JANOWZ01. The sequence goes on along the minus strand of JANOWZ010000335.1, from coordinate 2,399 downwards.
CACCAAGTTCAGTTCATCAAACGCGAATTTGACGAGGGCGCGGGCCACCTCGAGTTCAGTATGTTCTGGCGCAATGGCGTGCAAACCCCAGGCGAGGCTGACGCTGCGGTTCTTCCAGTCCAAATGCGCAAACGCCGCCCAACCAAACAGCACATCCGAAGCCTCCAAGCCCGAGACCATCACGGCCCGGAACGCTTCGGAGCCGCGCAGAAACGACTCGAGTTTTCCGCTGGTCGGCCAGGGCGCAAATGGAAAGACGCACTTGAAGCTCGGGTCGGATTCCCAGGCCCGCAAGATGTTGACTTGCGAATCCCGCACCGGCTCGAGCCGCAACACTTTGGTCGAAAGGTTGTTCACATTCAGTCGAGTCCGTACTCGAGGCTGTAATCCAAAATCACTGGCGCGTGATCGGAAAAAAATGCCTCGCGGTAAATGCTGGCGCTCGAAACTCGAGCCGCGATTTTGGGGGTGGAAAATTGGTAATCGAGTCGCCATCCGACATTGTTCCCTCGCGCCCCGCCACGGTTTGACCACCACGAGTAAATCGCCGCATCCGGGCCGACATGATCGCGGAAGGAATCCTTGAATCCCAACTCGAGCAGGCCATCGACCCAGGCGCGATCCTCGGGCAGAAAGCCAGGACTCTTCTGATTCGATTGCCAGTTCTTCAAATCAATTTTTTGATGCGCGATGTTGAAATCGCCACCGACAATCAACTCGCGTTTTTTCTTCAAGCCCGTCAAGTGCGTGTGAAAATCTGCCAGGAACCGCATCTTTGCCGCCTGCCGGTTCTCGCTGCTCGAGCCGGACGGAACGTAAACGCTCATCGCACTGAAATCCGCGAAGTCCAGCCGCAGCGTGCGGCCCTCGCCATCAAACTCGCTCGAGCCAATCCCATGCACAACTTTTTTTGGCTCGAGTTTGGAGAGCACACCCACACCGCTGTACCCCGGTTTTTCGGCTGGATTCCAAAAGGTGTGATAGCCCGGAAATTGCAAATCGGGCAGTTGATGCTCGAGCGCCCGAACCTCTTGCAGCAAAATGATTTCGGCGTTTTGTTCGCGCAGCCAATCGAACGCGCCCTTGCTGTGGGCACTGCGAATTCCGTTCAAGTTCAGGGTAATAATCTTCATTGCCGACAGTCTAACCGGGAGTAAAAACCAGAGGAAAGTCTGAAAACCAGAGGAAAGTCAAAGAAGATGAAGCGCGAACGGCCCGTCAGGTGCTGTCTTGTGAGCAAGAAAGATCAAAGTAAAACCCAAAGCCCTCGAGCCTGAAGTTTTTGACTTTACTTTCCTCTTTCGTCTTTCCTCTGCCCTCTCAGCACATGCTAGCCTCGAGCCATGCCCAACCCGCTCGAGCCCGATCAAGTCTTGCGTCACGCCATGCTGGAGCGCATCAAGGCAAAGGGCTTTGTGTTTGGCCAAAATGTCGAACAGGCCATGCGAGTCGTGCCGCGTCACAAGTTCGCGCATTGGCTATCGCTCGAGCAGGCGCACGCTCTCGGAGCGTACCCGTTACCAGGTACGACCGCCGAAACCATGTCCACCATTTCCAGCCCAGACGCGGTGGCCCTGATGCTTGAACCGCTCGCGTTGCAGCCTGGACATACGGTCCTCGAGATCGGTGCGGGCAGCGGCTACAACGCCGCCTTGATCGCGCAGATTGTTGGCGAATCGGGCCACGTGACCACCGTGGACATCGAAGAGTTCATTGTGCAAACCGCTCGGGCGAACCTGGCCGCTACCGGTTTTGAACGGGTCGAAGTCATCCTCGGCGATGGCGGCTTGGGTCATGCCGCAAACGCACCATACGACCGGATCACCGCCACTGTGGGCGCGTGGGAGATTCCGCTCGAGTGGTTCGATCAACTCGCGCCGCACGGTCGGATTGCCGCGCCGCTGCACCTTTTTGGCGATCCATCCGATCATGAATATGTGATCCTCGAGCATGAGGGGAATCACTTGGCCGGCCACGTCACGGTCGATCTGGCGATGGTCTTGATGCGTGGCGGTCCGGGCGCTCACCCGGAAATACCAGAACCCAAAATTCCCGGCGGCCCGAGCGTGATGCCCAAACACATCAAGCTCAATGTCTTCAAGAAATCCGACCCTGAAGCCCCGAAACCGCAACAGCTCGAGGTTCATGGTGATCGGGCGCGAAAAGTGCTCGAGAAGAAATGGACGATGATCGAGTTGAACATTGAGGTGGATCTCGAGGACGGTCATGGGGGCGTGGGATGAAATGGTTCCGCAGCCCTAAGTGCTTTGTCCGGCTGGATCTGATAGTCTTTAAGAATGAAAAGACGATCTGAAATCAACCTACCCACCGAACACCGCCAACACCTCGAACAACTCACCCGAACCGGCACCAACAAAGCCCGAACCATTACTCGAGCC
>JANOWZ010000334.1:0-1854 GCA_031418155.1 Deinococcales bacterium | reverse complement strand
TTCAAACGTTCGCCCGCCGTGGGTAACAGGCGAACCGGCTCGAGTTCGGCCAGCCTGACTTTTCCGTTGTTGGCGTATTCGAGTGTCTCGAGGTTGAGGGTCAGGATTTCGCTTTTGCCGTCTTTGCCTTTGATGCGTTTGAAAAAGCCTTCGCCAGTTTTTTCGCCCAACCTGCCCATCGCCACGAGTTTTTCTTGAATCGCGGGCGGCGCGTAATCGTAATCGGTACTGGCATCCAGGTTCTTGGCGACCATCATGCCGATGTCCAAACCGCTCAGATCGGCGGTGCGAATCGTGGCGCTGCGCGGCCTGCCAATGATCGGGCCGGTCAGTGCATCGACGACATCGGGTGTCAAGCCCAAATCCACCATCTCGCGGATCGCTTTGTTCATGCCGTAGACACCGACACGGTTCGCCACGAATCCGGGCACGTCTTTGGCCACAACAATACCCTTGCCCAAAACCTTGTCGCCGAAACTCGAGATGTCCACGATCACCTGCGGGTCGGTTGCGGGTGTTGGAATCACCTCGAGCAGTTTCAGGTAGCGCGGAGGGTTGAAAAAGTGCGTGCCAACAAAACGGCGTTTGAAATCTGCGCTGCGACCCTCGATTTGCAGGTGCATTGGAATGCCGCTCGAGTTGCTGCTCACAATCGCTGTCTCAGAGATGAACGGTTCGACCTTTGCCCAGAACGCCTGTTTGACCTCCAGCCTCTCGAGGATCGCCTCGAAAATCCAATCGCAATCGCGCAGTTTTTCCAGGTCATCCTCGAGATTTCCAATCTGAATCAGTTTGGCGCGACCTGGGTGCATGAACGCGGCAGGACGGGCTTTCAAGGCCTTCTCGAGGCCAGTTTTCGCAAGTTGATTGCGGTCTTTCGCGTCTGGCAGAACAATGTCCAAGAGCAAGACGGGAATTCCGGCATTGGCAAGGTGGGCGGCAACGGCGGCTCCCATCGTGCCAGAGCCAACAACGGCGGCTTTACGGATTTTCATGGGGTCTCCTGAATGGCTCAAATTGAACTTGGTCTAAGATTACGGGGATTCGCGGTTCCAGTCTACCGGGCAGAACCCAACCGGGCCGACCACAACCCGCACATCCAGAAGACCATCGACTCAAACCAGGTTGTTCTCGAGGATTTCCATATCAAGCCATAACCTCGCGTTCACAAGGTCCGGGCCTGGCCTTATCGTGTGGTCGGGAAAGACCGTGCCGGTCAGCGCTGTGGGTGGCGTGACCAAGGTATCCACTGGACCTCCGGCGAACGTGGTGAGAATCCGTAGGGTGCGCTCTTGAGCACACCTTACAATGCTGGGTTGTTCAGGATTTGCTCGAGTCGATCCCGAAACCGACTTTCGACGGAAGTTTACTATCGAATCCCAGAGTCATACATCACAGCAATGCTCGAGAACTGCTCCTCAAGCACCGTCACCGCTTGCGGTCCGGCGGCAGGTAAGAATTGGCCAACCGGTGATTTCGGCTGGAGCGAGTACGATCCCGGTCGCACCGCCACACGAAATTTACCTTGTACATCCGATTGAAAGCGCACAATCAACCTTCCAGCCTGCCGCAACTCAAGCGTTGCGGCGTAGGGCAAATCTGGGCAGGATTCGCCTTCGCGCACCACCGGGCATTGTGGCCCAACCGTGACCAAACCCTCGAGCCCCGAGTTCAGGAATGGATGGCCATCGTCCATCCCTGGGTTACAAGCGCTCAGGATCAGCATGAGTAAACCCGAGATCAGCCATCGCATGTCTCAAGCATAGGTGGAATTCATGAAAACAGCCTCGAGCCGGTGAACGCACTCGAGACTGAATGTGGTGACCCCGACGAGAATCGAACTCGTGTACACGC
>JANOWZ010000333.1:0-6355 GCA_031418155.1 Deinococcales bacterium | reverse complement strand
GAATCGGCGGTTTAAAGTGTTTCGGGTGTTGTCGGAGGTGTATCGGAATCGGCGGTCACGGTACGGGTTGCGCGTGAATTTGGTGGCTGGGATTTACAACTTGGATTGCGTGGAGGGCTCGTGACTTATGCAAGAGGTCTAATACTCCTTTGTAAAAGCCTGCAAATTACTGAATCCGCACATTTGAAAGGTCACTTATCGATCTTGTAGGTCAAATACAGCGACGGCTTGACCTACAAGTTTTGTGGAGAAGCCTCGAGCACATCATTGGAGGTGAAATCGGGTGTGCTCGAGACGAATCCAGCGGAGGTGAGTGCGATGATGTGGCTGGTTTCATGGTGTCTCCTGTGAGGTTTTCAGGTGGCGGTTGTCGTAAATGCTTGCTTGAGATTTTCATGAACTCAACGTGAGGCCGTCTAATGGAAAGTGGCATAAATGCCTGAGCATTTCTCGAGCAGAGCGAGTGACCAAAAGTGACGTGTCGGACGAGTTTGGAACCGATTGGAGCGATCCTGCCCGAAGGTGCATGATTAGGATCGAGAAGCGAAGCGGAAATAGGTGGAGAACTTAGACCGCACGGCACCAGTGAGATAAAGCAACAAACTCGAGTTTATGTTTTGGCATCCATCTCGAGCGATTTCGGTCCGAGCGTCATGATCGCGGGCGCTTGAAACGGGTATTGCGCGAGCCAACGGTTGACGCTTTCGAGCGTGACGTTTTGAATGCCTTTTTTGATGTCCTCAAGGTTGCGAATCCGACCCAGCAGCACTTGATCGCGGGCGAGGCTGCGGGCACGAGCGCCGCTGGATTCTTCACTCATGACCAGGCTGGTCAGCAAACTGACGCGGGACCGTTCGAGTTCGTCCGTACTCACGCCGAGGCTCATCTTGCCAAATTCCTCGAGCATCACGTCCACGGTTTCCTGGGCGCGGTCCGGTGTGGTGCCGGCGTAGGCGGTCACGTAACCGCCGCCTCGAACCTGAGCGCCGCTGGCGGAGACGCTGTAGACCAGGCCGCGTTTCTCGCGGACCTCCTGCATCAGGCGACTCGAGAATCCGCCGCCGGACAGAATGCCCAATGCGAGGCGTGATTCGTACCAGCCCCATTGTTCGGGCTCTAAACTGGCGCTGGCATCCGGGATCATCATGCCGATCTGTTCTTGCGCGGTGTCTTGGGTGATGTGCGCGTAGGTTTCGCCATGCATTCGCGGTGCGGGCGATTCGAAGGCATCACCGCTCCAATCACCAAAGAGCGCTGAAACCTTCTCAACGAGCGCGTCCCAACCCACGCCGCCCGCCACGCCGAGCACCGCACCCTGTGGCGAGAAGCGTTGCGTCCAATCCTCGCGCAAATTTTCCGCTGTCAACGCCTCGAGTCCGGCCTTCGTGCCCAAACTCGAGCGTCCGTGCGGGGTCGAGAAGAACGTTGCCCGCAGCGTATAGAACATCTTTTGCGCCGGTGAATCCTCGAGCCCATCCAAATCTTGGCGCGCCAAATCCTGACAGGCTTCAAACTCGTCCGGGTCTAGGTGCGGTTGGCGAATGATGTTCGCGTAATGCTCGAGTGCCGTGAACAAATCGTTCGCCAGCAGTGCGCCCGAAAAGGTCGTGCCCTCGAGTCCAGCCCCACCGCCGCGCCGCAATCCAAGGTCGTCCAGCGCATCCGAAAGCGCCCGTGAATCCAGTTTGCCCGCGCCCCGGTACAACCAATCCTCGAGCACCGTGCTCGAACCGCGCCATTCATCGCGTTCATTGATCGCCCCGGCGGGCACAAACAGTTCAAAGCTTGCCCCAGGCTGCCAGGGCTGCGCCTCAAAGACGATGGTCAGGCCATTTGGAAGTTGATGGGAGTTCACGGGGTTGCCTCGGGCCTGAGGTATGAAGGCTCGAGGCTGGAGGACCTGAGTCGTTCGGACTCGAGGTGTGACAGAAGGTATAGGTTTGGTCGCATTCCGTCCTCGAGTGTACCGGTTTGTGGCGCGTCTTTGGTCCGAAGCGCCACAATCGCTTTTGCACTCGATTTCGCAGCATCACGGCAGGTCACTTTTTTGATGTTAACCTCTTGAGTTTAGGATCAATCTGAGGTTGTTCAGGACAGGTTGTTCCGGTTTCCTGGCTGTTGGAGGTTGAATGAGATTCAAGTTGTTTTTGCTGGCCGCATCGCTGACCGGTTTGATCGCCTGCGGGACCACCTCGGTCGTCAAACCCGATCCCAAGCCCGATCCGCGACCAGACCCAATCGGTTTATCAAGCGAGGTCAGTGGCCAAGTGAACGCATGGCCTCAAGGACGGACCGGTACGTTTCGTGCGGTTGTCTTGAGGGTGGATTCAACTTCAGGGTTCGTTTTTGCCTTGCTCGCACAGGGCCGCATCGATGCGAAAGGCAAACTTGGTTTAAAACTGGTCAATGCGCCCGACGCAGCCTTCCTCAAGCCTTACGAGGTTTGTGGCATCAAGACAGCAGCCAGCGCACTTGAGGTTGCCTTGTTTGATGTGGCAGAAACCGGTTTTGAAAGCGATGGTTCGAGGTTCGTGGCGCTCCTCGCCCAGGAAAACCCCACGGCCCAGGTCATTCGGGTTTATGCGGATCGCAACCTCGAGGTTGATGCCCCATGTACGGACGGTGATATCTCAGCGAAACTGTCCTTGAAAACGGGTTGGAACTTGGTGTTGAAAACCTTCACGCAACCTGGTGGTGCTGGCACGGTGTACTCCAGTGCCATTGGTGTCGGCATTCCCTTCGAGTTCAAATTGCTCAAACCCGGCTGGAAAGACTGATCCACAGCTCAACAAAAAGGCTCGAGGTTTGATCCTCGAGCCTTTAGATGTAATGGCTTACTTTATGCGCTTTTTGCGGCGTTCAGCTTGTTGATCGCTTTCATCAAACGGCTCTTCTTGCGGGCGGCAGTGCGGTGGTGCAAGCTGCTGCCCTTGGCGGCCTTGTCAATCAGGCTCTCGGCCTTTTTGCGCAAATCCAACGCTTCGGTCGCGCCTTCGGTGGCGGCCACGAGTGCCTTTTTGACGAACGTTTTGATCGTGCTCTTGCGGGCGCGGTTGACGGTGCGACGCTTCAGGCTTTGACGGTTGCGCTTGGCTTGCGCCTCGCCGCGACGTTTGCTTTTCTCGGTTTTACGGACTTTACGGGTTTTCGGTTTGGCATCGGCCATGATGGTTTCCTTCCGACCCAGCGGGTCGTGGCGGGCAGCACTGCATCGTCGCCCGTCGCGTCAGTCAGTGTCTCTGAACTGCGCCACACATCGTTAGGATGTGCGCCCGAGTCACTTCAACTCGAGCTTCGGGAGTGTAGCACGGGAATCCGGGGGCTTCAAGCCAGCAATCGAACAATCTTGAGCATTTGCGCGGCGGTCAGCGGTCCAAACTCGAGGGCTTGAGCATTTTGTTCGGCCTGTGCGACCGTGCGGCAACCCGGAATCGGCACGGTTTTGGGACTGCGAGCCCAAATCCAAGCCAGAGCGCCCTGCCCGAGCGTGCGCCCAGCGGAGGTCAGTACCTCCCGAATCGCCTCGAGCCGCGCCAGCCATTCCGGGTTCGGCACGCCATCTTTGAAGTAGGCCATCCATTCCGGCGAGACCGCCCGCACGTCGCTGGTTTGGAGTTTGATCTCGTTCGAGAATTTGCCGGTCAGCAAGCCCATCGCCAACGGTCCACGGTTGATGCTCGCGAGGTTGAGGCGTTCGCAAGTCTCAAGCATTACGGGGTTGTCCTCGAGTACGTTCAGTTGGTGTTGCACGGCCACGCAATGCTCGCCAGCCGCCAACAGTTCGGCACGGGTTGGATCGTCGGTGCTCCAACCGTAGGCGCGAATCAACCCTTCGCTGACCAATTGCTCGAGCGTGTCGCGTGCTTCAATGGCCGCCTCGAAACTCAAGTCGCCCGTGTGCAACTGATACAAGTCGATGTAATCCGTCTCGAGCCTGCGCAGGCTGGCCTCGCAAGCGGCTCGAATGTAGGCGGGGCTGGCATCTGAGCCGGTGATTTGCTTGGAGATCTCGTCAAACATGTTGCCGAATTTCGTGGCAATCACGACCTGCTCGCGCTTCCCCTTCAACGCTCGAGCCAGCACCCGTTCGCTGTGACCCGCGCCGTAAACATCGGCGGTATCAAAGAAATTCACGCCCAACTCGAGGCTTTTGTGGATGGCTTGAATCGATTCCTCGTTGCTGACCTCGCCCCAACCGAGCGGTTGCGTTCCGGCCCAGAACGGCCCGCCGATGGCCCAGCAACCAAATCCGAGCGCACTGACTTCGATTCCAGAATTTCCCAACGTTCGTTTTTGCATACAAACCTCCCGCTCGAGTCCCGAATCCAGGACTCGAGCCGATCTGAATTTTTGAGCCTCAGGCTTCCGAGTCGGTCCTTGAACGGGTCCAATCGGTGGCCTTCGAGATGGCGGCGACATCTTCGCCTGAGAGTGTGACTTCGGTTGCGCCCATCGAATCCTCGAGTTGGTGCGTGTTGTTCGCACCGATGATCGGTGAGGTTATGAACGGTTGCGCTAGCAGCCACGCCAACGTCACCCGAGTCGGCGTGGAGTTGTGTTTTTTCGCAACTTCCTGGATCGCCTCGAGAATCGCCCAGTTCTGATCGATCATCCGGCTCGAGTTGCCCTGCGCCCGCACACTTTCCGGCAAGGGCTGACCGCGTTGGTACTTGCCGGTCAGAAAGCCACCCGCCAACGGGCTGTACGGGATCACAGCGATGCCGTACTCGAGGCAAACCGGCGCGAGTTCACGTTCAAAGTTTGCTCGGGTTGGTGCGAGCGGGCTGTACTCGGGTTGGTTCGAAACGAACGACTCGAGGCTGTGCTTGTCGGAAGCCCAGAGTGATTGCATCAACCGCCATGCGCTGAAATTTGAGCAACCGATGTAACGCACGTACCCCTTGCGCACCAAATCCGTGAAGGCCGAAAGCGTCTCCTCAATCGGGGTTTGCGCATCGACCCAATGCGCCTGAAACAAGTCAATGTGATCGACTTGCAAACGTCGCAAACTGTCCTCGCAGGCTTGCAGAATCCATTTCCTCGAGAGCCCCTCGCGTTGGTAGGCCGTGTTGCGGCCCTGCGAGAAATTCTCGCCCATCGCGCCACGAACCTTGGTGGCAAGCACAATTCGGTCACGGTTGCCTCGAGATTTCAGCCAACGGCCAATGATTTCCTCACTGATACCGCCCGGATTGCCATTGCCCGCCCAACTTGAGTACACATCGGCGGTGTCGATGAAATTCCCGCCCAATTCCACGTACCGGTCCATGATCGGAAATGCGGTAGCCTCGTCGCAACTCCAACCGAACTGCATTGTACCGAGGGCGATGGGGGAGACGCGCAGACCGCTCTTGCCAAGTTTTTTGTAAGTCATGGCTGAAAGTCTAATTCCTCGAGTGCGCTACAGGTCAAGTGTGAGCAGCCTGCCTCAGATGATACTCGCCCCGAAATCCGCAGAAAACTCGCGCCAAACACTGTGAATGTGCGTGCCACTGTTCCGAGAATTGTCAAACTCGAGCAGAAAACCCGCACCCTGAATCCGGTAATACTGCGACTGACCCGGCTCGAGGCTGCCCGCCCAACCGAAGCGGGCCGCGCCCAACTCGCGCTGTGAACGCTCCAACAACGGCGCACCTACGGTCCTCGGCAAGGTGTTCAAAAACGTTCGCACAATCTCGAGCGTTAAGCCTTGCTGTGCGGCGTTGAGTTGAGCAACCGGGATGCCGACTGGCTCGAGCGGCGAGACCCGCACCGCATTTTGCGTGACATGCGAAGTCAGGCTTTCCTTCTGAAAAATGGCCGTGCGCCGTTCAGCAGCCCCTAGCGACCGCACCAACTCTCGAGCCGCGTCCTCCTCCCGTGGCATGGCCCGAGCACCAGCATCGGTTCGGGTCGGCCAAGCGCCCAGAAAAAACGGGGTCATGCTGACACGATCACCAACCACCGTGAAATGCCTCGAGAAGTGATGGCCTTCGAAACGCCAACCCCAACGGGCCGATCCCGGCGTGCCAAACACGGACACGTAATACAAACCATCATCGCTGCCAAGCTCGAGTTGTAACGCAATGATCTGCACCGCCTGCGCGTAACCAGTTTCGGAAAGGCTGGAACGCAACAACGCCAATGCCAACTTGCGGCCCTCCTGATTCATCTCGCCCAACGGCAAGCCATTGCGCGGCACGCTGGATGGGACCGTCCAATGCCAACGGGTTCGTTCATCGGATTCAAATGCAAAAACACTGCGATCCCGTTGCGCACCCGGCAATGAAGCCAAGAACAGCTTCGCCGCCTGCGCCATGCTCGAGCCAAGTGAAGTGGTGGATTGCGCGTGAGCCGGGAAGCCCAACAGTACCGC
>JANOWZ010000332.1:0-2470 GCA_031418155.1 Deinococcales bacterium | reverse complement strand
GTGCTGGTGGTGGAACAAAATGCGAACGTCGCCCTGACCCACGCCGATTACGGCTACATCATGGAATCTGGTCGGGTTGTGCTCGAGGGCACGGCGGGCGAATTAAAAGACAACCCGGATGTCAAAGAATTTTACTTGGGCATGACCGAGGCGGGTGGGCGCAAATCTTATCGGGAAGTGAAAAGTTATAAGCGACGCAAACGTTGGATGTGAAACACGCGGAATGAAGCGGCTCCTCGCACGCGGAATGAAAAAGCTCGAGCCTTCCGGTTGGTTTTAGAAAGGCTCGAGCTTGTGTTTGGTGTTTACGGTGCGGTGATGAATGACCTGGTTGCCGAAGTGGAATACGCAGTGTCCGAAAGTGGCGTGCTGGAAAACGGCAACTTTAAGCCAGCCGTATCGGTTGCGGCATCGATGCTCGAGTACGGAGCGAATCCCTCCACGTACCAGACATGAATGCTGGATTCTGACAAACTGAAACCATAGGCACTGAGGTCTGGGATGGTGGTGCTTGAACCAGCGGTGATGACCTGTATTCCGATGGGTGTTGCGCCCGGCGGGGAGGGATAAACACTCAGTCTGTGGACGCCACCGGTGAACGCCTTCCAGGAGAACGTCGTGCTGACACCCACCTGAGACGTGGCATCCCCTGGAAGGGTCAGGTCAACGGGTGTAGGAACCGTGATGTCGGTGTTCGCTCCGGATGTGACCGACTTCCAAACTGTGGAACTGACACGTGAGCCAAATGAACCCGAACCGGTCTTTTCCCGGATTCCTGCGATCTGCATGAACTTTGCGCCCGCAACCAATGGCACCAACTGATCAAACCCGGTGGGTGCAACACCGGTCACTGGAGCCGACCCGTTGGCTGGGGACAAGGGAAACCCAATCGGGTTTGAACCGCCCAACAGCGCGATGGTGTTCACGTCATATTCGGGCGTGGTGATCCCGGTAGGCCAAGTGATCGCACCTTTGACGTTGCCCACAGTGACCGGCAAAAGCGCCAAATCTTGCTTGGTGACTACTGTGGGTTGACCCGGAACGAAAACTTGCTTGGTCAAGTTGATCGATTGCTGAACATAACCGTGGTAGGCCATGATTTTTCCACTGTTGTCCGCAGAAAACTGCAACGCCTGCAAGTTTGCCGCAACCGGGTCGCTGCCCAACCAGGTGGCAGAGGTGAAATATGAGCCGGTGCTTGCATCAACGGGTGAAAAGTAGTTGGAGTACGGGCTGACCGCTTTGGGTACGGTCAACGCGACCCATGTGCTGGTGATCGAGGTTGTAGGGAAACCCAAACCACCCGTGATTTTACCTTCCACCGGGGCGTTACTGGTTTCAACGGGTTGACCACTCGCAAAAATCGTCAGGGTCGGGTTCGCTCGGGTTAAACCCTGATAGACCGTGGCGATCCGACCATTCTGACCCTGGGTCTGGAACACCAGCACCGCCAACGAGTACGTGGCGGGCACATCGGCCAGCGTGAAACCACCGGTCGAATCAACCGCGATAGTGACGCTGCTGCCCAGTAATTTGACGCTCAAGGTTGTCCCTGAACCGGTCAGGCTGGCCGCCGTAACCGGTTGTCCCGCACCATTCAGCAACTTGCCGGTGATCGTGCGCAACGCGCCGTAAACCACGCTCGCACTCGAGCTTCCCCCGGCGGTCACGGTTGCCGGAGTGCCCGTGACACTTGCGCCATAATTCTTGCCGCCTGCCGTGACGTTTGCGGCAGTCACACTGTACGAACCCGCCGTTAAATCGCTGAGTGTTTTCGTGGCGGTCAAAGCTTGCTTGAATCCGGCGGGTCCGGTCATATTGACGCTCGCGTTCGTGCCGGACGGCAGGCCACTGATTTTCACCTCGAGTTTACCGACGGTAACGGGTTCTTGTACGGGACAGGCGGTGAGGCTAACGAGTGCGAGGACGAGTAGCAATTTGAGAACAATATGCATAAGACCCTCCTGGAAAACACGAATCCTGGAACGCTTGCTGGGTTGGGTTATCGGTCAGAAGAAAAAACGCCAACCGACCTTGATGTGAAGCACACCAGCAAGCAGAGCGAGCAACCCAGAAGAATCGTTTTTGAAAGCGCCAAACAACAAAAACGGTTGGTACTCAGCGAAGAAACCAACGGCGAATTGCACGCCGATCAAAGCGTTGACACCGAACGGTGGATCAATGAATGCTGTTCTTGATCCAAAAAAATTGGAGGCCCCAATGAACGAGTACCCCACGCCGCCACCGGCGTACCAGTAACTCGAGTCCTGACCCAAACGGAAACGGGCGTAACCCTCGAGCCCTGCGTATTCGGTATCCAATGAAACCCGGGTAGTGTCCTATTGTTGACTGATCCTAACTCGAGCCTCTAACGGCGCATTGTACACATCCACGAACCCACGAATTCGCATCTCATGCCGATCAACCCGCTTACTGAACGACAAGGTTTTACGAACCAAATTCGAGCACC
>JANOWZ010000331.1:0-18837 GCA_031418155.1 Deinococcales bacterium | reverse complement strand
ATTCGGACCGAGAAAACCAAAGACCTCACCTCGGGCGACCTCGAGTGTCAAGTCCGTGACGGCAACATGGTTGGCAAAGGTTTTGTTCAGGTGTGCGGTTTGAATAGCGAATGTCACCGTTGCAGCCTAACGGATTTCGTGCGGGCTCGAGGTCTAGTGCAAGACCACGGTGATTTTGAGTGGTTTTCTCAAAATCACCCGACCAACGGGAGCAGTATCCAGTGCAGCACCAACGGATTTCGGAGGATATGAAGTAATACGTAGAGATCAAGGTGGCGGTGCACGAGAGGTGTTCGTGCCTTCGGGTCACGGCTTGAGCATCTGCCCCGACAGGCTTGCTCGCAACTCAGGCGGGCGCAGACACATACGTTTGGTTCTTGCTTTTGACCTTGCCACCCAGAAGGGCTTGATCCGCCTGCGCGGGCAATTCCGGCAGTGACGCGGCCCGCTCAAGGCAAGTCACACCGATGGTCGCACCGATGCGATGCTCGCTCAGGCTCGAGCGGATCGGTTGATCGCACAGGCTTGCCCGAATCCGGGCCACAAACGCCAGGGCTTGCTCGTGATTCACATCGGGCAGCAGCAACGCAAACTCATCACCACCGAGGCGTCCGATCACATCCGATTCCCTGGAGGCCATCAGCAAGCGTTGGCCGACGATGCTTAAAACCTCATCCCTGCTGTGGTGTCCGAAGCGGTCATTGACTTGTTTGAAGCCATCCAAGTCCAGAATGGCGATTACGGCGGTCCGGCGCTGACGGTGCAGGTGCTTGATGCTGCTTGCCGCCTGCCGCATGAATTCGGCCAGGTTTGGCAATCCGGTCAGGTCATCAATCGTCGCTTGGCGTTGCAGTCGCGTGAACGGCCGCGTCACACCAAACACGAGCGGCCAAGCGAGGAGGCAGGTCAAGGCAAAGATCCAGGCGATTCGCGTGTTCTGCTGCGCGTTTTGTGCCGCGAATTCCTGCATGAAATCCTGGCTCGGCGCATGAACCCCGATCAACCAGGAGGTGCCATTGCCAATCGTGAACGGCCTGAGCATCCCGAAATACCCCTCTTGTCCAACCTCAAACGAACGCATTGACGGCAGCACGGCTCGAGCCTGCCTTCAGCATCGATTGCACGACCACACCGCCGACCAGACCGGCCTTCGGCAGTGCATCGGAGAATTCACGGCCAATCCAATCGGGTTTCGGAAAGGCCACGGCGGTTCCGTTGCGGTCCACGATGAAGGCCCGACCGTGCTCGCTCAGCGGAACATCGTTCAAAAAGCCCGAGAGGCCAGAAATTTCGATATCCACACCAATCACACCGACCGTTTTTGTTCGCCTTCATCACTGGACTGGCCGCCGTCACGCCGGGACGCTTGGAGGTGAAAAACACATACGGGTCCGTCCAGATGGTCGCTTTGGCCTGAATCGCGGCCCGATACCAGGGACGAGAACGCGGATCATAAGTGTCCGCCGTCAAAACCTCGCGCTTGATGACGTTCAAATTGGCATCTCGAGTCAGACGTTTGACCTGACGCCCGCCCGAGGCGAAACCGATGAATTTGCTGCTGAAACCAGTACCATCGCGTTTCACGAACACAAAGCCACCGTTCGGTTGACCCAAGTAAATCCCTGCCAATTGCGAATTGCTGTGCAACTGCGCCAAAAAATACCGTTCGAGGCCCAAGGTGTCGCTGGCCTTGAGCACGCCACGCTCAAGCAATTCACGGCTTAAAGCGGCACTGTGTTCGGCAGGCTCGAGGAAACGCCGGGTGTGATCGGCGGTTGTGTCCGCCAGATGATTGAGGATTTGCTGCGCGTGCTCACGGGTGATCGCCTCGGTGCTGGCACGCCCGAAGGCCAGTACCGCAAATAATGTGATCGCCTGCACGCCGAGCAACAACGCGAAAAGCATGTAACGCAACCCTGGCAGCATTCCCCGGGACCTCATCACCGGACGGTGATAAGGCATGAAAGTGAAAGCAACGGGAATGATTGGGCAGCATTCCCAAGGTTTAGGTCTTGTGCTCGAGCGGCACAACCGGCGAAAGGTGAGCCCGAGCCCACGACTCGAGCCGTGGATCAGGTGCGTTCAACAAACTTGGAAACACGCATGGGAGGTTCGTAATCCTCCGGCCAATAATCGGTGATGCGAGCAACCAGCCCATCGGTGAATTCAAAAAAAACCACGGCGGGCATGGCTTGACCATCGAGCCGCAAAACGATCTCGGCAGCACTACGGGCATCATCGGCAATCACACGCACCACCTCGAGCGTCCAATCGCCTGGGAAAGTGATGTTGAAATCAAGGTACGCCTTACGGCCACGCACACACTCTCGGGTTTGCGGCAATTCGTACAAGACTTCCGGGTGCAATGTTGCGGCGAACGCCGTCCAATCTCGAGCGTTGAGGGTTTGAAAATATGCCTCTATCCGTTGATGGTTGGTCATGGGCTCAATCTACAACCCAGGCAAGAGGCACAAAACACCCTCGAGCCCGAATGCCTGAGGGTTGAATCAAACCACATGCGACATTCAAGGCTGATCGGTTTTCGGAGCCTCCAAACCTTTCACGGGCGCGTTTTCCTCGAATTTGGTCAGCGTGTCCGAGTAAGCGGGGAAAGTGTCCAAAAACCAGGATTGCACACTGCGGTCCAGGTTGAAATAAATCCCAATCGCAAACACCACCATCACCGCGCCGAAACCGCGCTGCACTGTGCCAAGGTTGTTCATCAACCACGGCATTCGAGCCAGCGCCCCACGCCCACCGAGCATCACCGCGAGCATCGGGATGGCCGTACCAATCGAGAACGCGACCGTAACCAGGAACGCCTGAAACGTGACGTTGCCGCTCAGGGCCAACGTGACCACCGCCGACATGATCGGACCCACGCACGGTGTCCATAGCAGCCCGAGCGTGCCGCCGACCAGGATGCCGCCGACAAAACCGTTTCCAGAATCCGGGCTCGAGGAAATCTGCCCGCCCGTGTTCAACCTCGAGACGGATTGCGTGCTGAAACGTTCATAAACCGTGTGCAATGCCGGGATCAGCAAGGTGAGGCCGAACGCGAACAGCAGACCGACTGAAATCAAGCGGGTCGCATCTGGCGGGATGTTCAAAACCCGAACAATCGTGCTCAGCATCAAGGTGAAAACCGTGAACGACAAAATAAATCCGGTGATGATCCCATAAGGGCGCAGGCGACCACCAATCGCACCGGAGAGCAAGAACGGTAAGACAGGCAGCACGCACGGCGAGGCGACCGTGACGATCCCAGACAGAAAAGCGAAAAAAATGATGGTCAGCATCTCGAGGTTCTCCTGTGGTTGAGGCTTGCGTTCTATTTCAGGTACGCGCACTCAAGCCGAGAAGTTCAGTGGTGGCATCATCAAAGCACACTTGCTCGAGGTTGCGACACGAATTCAAAAGGACGCACCGATTCACTGGTGCGTCCTTCCAAATCCGAGCTCGAGCCAATTACTTGATTGTCAACGTGACCGTGACCTTGCCACCAAGCGCTTTGCTGGTCAGCGAGATGATGTTCTTGGCGTGGCTGTAAAAGCCGTGGTAGCTGCCATCCTTCATCTTCATCTTTTCGGCCATCATCATGTCGGCTTTGGTGACTGGACCGGCAGACATCATGTCGGCCTTCTTGTCCATTGCACCACCCTCTTTCATCGCGTCGCCTTTGGGGATGCCACCGGGCGCGTCCTTCCACTCTTCGGCTTTGAGGGCCTTGTCATAAAATGCGTAAACGCCCACCGCGTCATTGCCCTTGAAGATCAAGGTGGCGCTCGAGGCTTGAATTTTCTTGGAAATCAAGCCCATTTTTGGATAGGCGCTGATGTCGATGCTGTTGCCAGCGGCCATCAGGTTCATTTTGGCATCGGTGGTGAATTTGAAGCTTGGCGTGGCCAGCGCGAGGCTGCCAATGGCGACGGTGGCAAACATCAAACTGAAACGTGTCATCTTTTTCATGAGGATTCCTCCGTGGTGCAAAACAAATACGCAGGCCGGGGGCTCGAGGTTCAATTCACGCTGTCCGAGGCCAGTAAGCGATCACGGCAGCACCGATCAGGCCGAGCCGACAGGAGCGACCCCCGAGTTCCGCAGCCTGTTCACGACGAACGCCAGCCTCGAGCCTGCAAAGAATGCGATGCAGCACGCCAATGTAGACCCGTCGCTCGAGGCATGATCTCAGGATGAAACCCTGGATGAATTACTTGATCGGCGTGGTGGTGATCGCTGTTGTCGCCGTGCTTGCCCGCAGCCTCGCGCAGGTTGGTGTTGGACAGGTTGTGATCTCGGCAGACAACAGTGTGCGTTTCCCAAAAGTCAAAGGTCAAAACCTTGAGGGTCGTACCTTCAACCTGCCCGCTGATTTCGAGGCGAAACTCAATTTGGTTGCCATCGCTTTCTACCAGACCCATCAGGACCTCGTGAACACTTGGTTGCCCGCCGTGGGTCGCCTGACCAGCAAACACGCTGGCCTGAAATTTTACGAAATCCCAACGCTTTCCAAAGAGAACGGCTTGGCCCGATTTTTCATCGATGGCGGTATGCGTTCCGGCATTCCTGAAAAAGCCACCCGAGAAGTCACGATCACGCTGTACCTGGATCGTGCATCGTTCCTGAAGTCCATTGGTGAAACCAGCGACCGAACCATTTACACGCTGCTGGTCAATCAGAAGGGCGAAATCCTCTGGCGCGGTCAAGGCGCGTACACGAAGGCGCAAGAGGAATCGCTCGAGAAGGTGCTGAAACCATGAGCCCAATTTTAGAGTGTTGATGCTCGTGCCCAGGCTGGATCAAGCTCGAGGATTTTCGCATGGCATGGACAATCGGTGTCGTGTGCCCCCGGCAAAAATCCAGTGCTCGTCAGGAATTCACGCACGATCTCGCCACCGGTGAAGACGAAAGTTTTCTTGAAGAGAATCCGCCATGCCTGCAAATCGTTCGGATGGTTCAACTCGAGCCAAGCCAGGAACGAACCGTGATCGCGTCGCAACCCGAGGATGCGTTTTGCGTTTTCGATGGCGGCCGAGATTTTCAAACGGTTGCGAATGATGCCTGCATCTGCGAGGAGTCGCGCAATGTCATCATCACCAAAGGCCGCGACCGCCTCGGGTTTGAAGCTCGCATAGGCCCGTTTGAAACCCTCGCGCTTTTTCAAGATTGTTTCCCAAGACAACCCTGCCTGGTTGATTTCGAGGATCAAACGCTCGAAGAGCTCATCGTCATGCAAAAGCGGAAATCCGTACTCGAGGTCGTGGTAGTGCGTATGAACTGCGTGTGATCGACCCGACTTGACGGCGGCACAGTACGTGTCTGACATGCTCGAGTTTAACTGAGGTGTGGCATCGCGCCAGCAGATACATCGTCTCCTTCAACGCTCGAGCCGGACGACCCAACCCAACGTTGAACAGCACCAGCAAGCAGTACTTCACCACCGCCAAATTGCACAATGCCCGAACATGCCCCAAGCCCTTCATCGGTAAACGTTCCAACCCGAACAAATCCTTGATCTGTCCTTTCTTGTTCAATGGACAAGGCTTCAGGTGGCATGGGTGTGCCTTCTTTGGCTGGTTTCTGGTGAACTCAGTTTATTGGAGGTACTTCGTTGGCTTGCACACCCCTCTAATTGAGCCCAGCGTGTAAAGTCCTCGCGTACTGCCCAAGCATCTCGGGAATCACGCCGATGTGCTGCATGAACTTTGCCTTCAAATGCTCGAGTTCCTGCTGCGTGCGCAACAACCCATGCAATTCGTGCACGCACTGCAATAAAACCAGGGCGGTGCTCGTGTCCATCGGGTTGATCTCGAGCAAGCGTCGCGCCAGGCGTTCGCAACGCTCGTAAAAGCCACGCTTGGCGAGGTCCTGCAACACCACCAACCCAGCGCGGGCCACATCCCATTCAAAATCCAAACGGAGGTTGTCGGCCCATTCGGTGCTCGTGTTCGGCAAGAACGGCCCGGTGTATGCCGCGAGCGCCTGCCGCAATCCGGTCTCGCTACCCTGCTCGAGCGATTGCCGCACCACGTTGACATCCCACTCGAGCTTCGCGCCTTCAACGACCACGCTGTAATTGCGGCTGGGTTTGTCAAAGGCGATCATCAATTTTCCTTTGGTGCGGCGGCGCACGTCGGTGCGGATCAGGTGAAAGTACCCGTTGGCGGCGGTCTCGTTCGAGTGTTCAAAAACGTTCGCCTGAATCGCCTCGACTTGGCTCGGGCCGCTTTCGAGCAGGTAGGTCAGCGTCTCGATGGTTTTGGCCAGTCCAGCCTCGAGCTTGATGTCCGCACCGTTGAAGCTCAGGTGATACGCGCCCAGGGTTTCGATGCGGATCACGGCCACGCCAAAACTGGCGAGCTTGCGGTAATCCTCCAGCAGCGCGTAGCCGTAATGCTTTTTGGGCAGCGTCGCCAGATGCTCGAGCGTGAGCGGCAGGGCCAGCAGTTCGATGGCAATGTTTGCACCGGAGGCGACGCTGTGACGCGCATCCGTGGCGAGCGAGAGGTAGTCGTTGGCTTTTTGCACGTTGCCTTGACGCAGGTAATACTCGGTAAAGTGGATGCAGGCCACGCCATAATCGCGGGTCATGCCGACATGCTCGAAGGTTTTGACCGCCATCTCGAGCGCTTCTGCCGTGTCTTTGCTGTCGGTCAGGGTCAGCAGTGCGCCGTGGCGCAGGGAGATCACGGCCTGCAAGCGGCTGTTCTCTGGGCTTGCGACGGCCCGAGCGCGATTCAAATGTGCTCGGGCCATGCTGAGCGCACCGGACTGTGTGGCAATGGCGCACAACTCGAGCGAGGCGAGCACTTCGACCTCCTGCGATCCGGTTTGTCGGGCGAGGTCGATGGCTTCGAGAAAGTATTCGGTGGCGCGTTCGTTGTTGCCTCGGGCACGCTCGAGGGCTGCCGCATGGAATTTGTGAAAAGGCATATATGTAGCAGTTAAACCAAGGTTTGATGCCTCAATTAAATCGGCTTCAGCACCAATCAAATCACAGGTATTCACACGTGCATACCCGCGAACACTGAGAAGTTCTGCCTTACGCTCAACGTGAGCAAACTCGAGTGCTCGAGTGAAGTAAAGAATCGCTTTTTGATCGGAACCCGCCTCGGTCAACACATGTCCAGCCAGTTGTGCAATGCCGGGTAAAAATACTTTTGCAGTCGGTTCTTGAATGGCAACATCCCATGCGCGTTCAACGTGACGCACTGCGAGTTTTAGAAAGCCGTCATGATGAGCCAATGCTCCACCGACACGTTCTGTCAATGCTATTCCGATTGGCCCCAGTTTTGATGATTCAATTTTGACGACGATCTCTCGAGCACGTTCGCGTTCACCGCTGAACATGTACACGCTGGCGAGCACCACGGCTGCGGTTTCAAAGCCTTGTGCCCATGCAGTTCCGAGGTATTCGCACGCCTCAAGGGTTCTGCCCAGATATGCCAAACACAGTCCGGCCCAGCATTGATCCTCCGGGGTCGGCGATTCAAGATTTTGGTACACATCTACGGCGGCCTGGTATGAACCCGACTCGAGGTGTGCTAGCAGTTTTGAATGTGTGTCAGACATGGGTTTGGGAATTTCGATCCATTTCGGACTTTGGCTTTGGGCCGTCCTGGGTACTGTCCTGGCGATCTTCGCACCAGGGAGGTACTTATGAAAAAGATTCTGACCAGACTGCTCGCCCTCGTACTTGTGAACGCCGGATTGATCTCGGTGGCTTTGGCAACTGGCCCCACCGGTAGTGGCGGTCTGCCCAAGCCGTAAGTTCCACCCTCTCAAGTTTCATGGAAGGCTTATGAAGAGGATTGTTGCACAACTTCTGGCCATTGCGTTCACGGCTTTGGGATTGATCTCCGTCGCTCTTGCCACAGGGCCAACCAGTGGCGGCGGTCTACCTTAAAATCTGACCTCAAGAATAAAGCCTCGAGTGTGAACACTCGAGGCTTTGGTATGTTTGATAGTGCGTGTTTAAGCTTCTGTGACCGGTTGATCTTCGACCAGGTACGGGATTTCCCCGGAGCGGATGCCGCGCACGAAGACGGCGGCCATCGTGGGGTCGAACTGGTTGCCCGCGCCGTTCTGAATTTCTTCCAGGGCGCGTTCTTTGCCCATGCCGCTGCGGTAAACGCGGTTCGATGTCATGGCATCGAAGGCATCGGCGATCGCGGTCAGGCGACCCTCGGGCGGGATCTGTTCGCCCTCGAGCCTGTCCGGGTAGCCCCTTCCGTCGTAGCGTTCGTGGTGGTGCAGGATGTACGGGCGTGCGGGTTCGAGGTATTGGATGCCTTGGATCATGCGTGCGCCGACGACTGGATGGGTTTTGATGCTGGCGAATTCCTCGTCGGTCAGTTTTCCGGGTTTTGAGAGCACATGATCGGGAATGGAGATCTTGCCAACGTCGTGCATGGCGCAGCCGAGCCGTACCTCTTCGAGTTTGGTTTTGTTCCAGCCGAGCGTGCGGGCGAGGGACATGGCGTATTCGGTGACGCGCATGGTGTGGCCTTGGGTGTGTGGGTCTCGGGCTTCAATCGAGACGGCGAAGGCGGCGATGATGGCGCGGTTGCTGACCTCGAGCATTTCGCTGCGTTCGAGCAACGCCCGATGGGTGGTGCCGATTTCGCGGGCGTACAACTCGAGTTGCTGACCGATGTCCACGTGTGGGCTGTTCAGGTCGGGACTGGTGGGCTCGGGATGGATTGGCTCAAGATTGATTGGCTCGAAGTTGTGCGGATCGGGTGTGGTTTGTGTCGGGATCATGGGCACGTCCTTTGGGGGTGTAGCGCTCACCCGGTGTGAAGTTCATAACATGATAATAGTACACAATATGATAAATTTGAAACATATGAAACTTAACAATTCGATGGTTCAGGAATACACCCCCTCTGACGCGCCCGAGGTTTGCACCACCCGCGAGGCCGCCGACCTGTTGGGTGTCTCCCTGCGCACCGTCCAACAATGGGTCGAGCAGGGCGCACTCCGCGCCTACCGCACCGTCGGCGGACACCGGCGTGTGCTGCGCTCGAGCGTCGATCAGATGCTGCTGGGCCGCCAACAGGCCGTCAGTGACCGCAGCTACCGCGTTCTGGTGGTCGAGGACGATCCGGAACTCCTGACCATGTACCGCTTGGCCCTGGAAGGGTGGGGCTTGCCGCTCGAGGTCATCACTGCGAATGACGGCATTCGTGCCCTGGTGGAGATCGGGAAGTTCAGGCCGGACTTTTTGATGCTGGATTTGCAGATGCCGCGCATGGATGGCTTTAATGTGATTCGCACCTTGCGCAACATGCCCGACTTTGAGAACATCGAGATCATCGTCATCACCGGTCTGGCCCCCGAACTGCTCGAGCGTCACGCTCAGGCGCTCTCGGGTGTATTGGTCCTCAACAAGCCCGCATCGCTCGAAGTGGTGCGGGATCGGATCGTTTCGCAGATCGGTGTGGCGCGATAATGCAGGCTCAGACTCAACCGCTGGATGCCGAGCGTTTCGTGGCCCGATTGCAGCAATTGCATTCAATTGCCGCCAGCGAAAGCCTTGAATCGGATTCGAGACTTGAGGCATTCGTGCGGCTCGGCATTGAGGCCTTCGATGCTCGGGCCGGATTGCTCGCCAGGGCGCTCGGATTTGATGCAAGCCTTGAGGAACCACCCGTGACGGACGCGCCACACCGTCCGCCGCTCGAGGTCAAGGTTTGGTTGGAACTCGAACCGCTCTCGTTGCGCATGGCACGCGGCACACCGGACGCGGCACAGCTCGAATTGGCGGGCTTGGCGCTCGAGGTCAACGGTTTGGCGGCGCACGCGGATCGGTTGAGCGTGCCGGTGATCGTGCATCGGCACACCTACGGCTGCCTGGACTTTTTTGACCTGCAACACCCGAACGCCTCGGAGAACGACGCAGAATTCCTGAAACTGCTGGCGCATTGGATCAGCCACGAACTCGAACGCGACCAGGCCGAGGGCCACCTGCGCGAACGCACCGAGCAACTGAACGCCGTGATCGAGGTCAGCCCGGATGGCATCCTGATCATGGACCATTCGGGGCACATCATCGATGTCAACCCGGCGCTTCTGGAGATGACCGGCCTCGAGCGTGATGCCCTGGTTGGTGCTACCGGATCGCACTTCGAGATTATCCTTGGTTGGTTGGCCGACCCAGTTGCGCCATCCTCGAGCGGCGGCATTAAGCCTCACACCTCAGACCCGAATGCAACGGATGTGGTGCGACTTGTGCGGCCCGGACCTCGGGTGCTCAAACGCACGCAACGCCCGATGCGCGACCCGCACGGTCAGGTGATGGGCGAGGTGATCTACTTCCGTGACATCACCAACGAAACTGAAATCGGTCGTTTGAAATCCGAGTTTCTGTCCTCGGCGGCGCACGAGTTGCGCACCCCGATGGCGAGCGTGTATGGGTTTGCCGAACTGCTGCTGACCCGAGAGTTCGACGAGGCCACACGCCTCGATCTGATCGCCACGATCCACCGACAGTCCGGGCGTCTGGTCAAACTGATGAACGACCTCTTGGACCTCAGCCGCATCGAGGAACGGGCCGGGAAGGAGCTCTACATCCTCAAGCATAACCTCGAATACCTGATCCTGGCGACGCTCGAAGTTCACGTGCCCGGTGCCGAGGCGCACCGTTTCGTACTCCACTCCGGTCCACCGGGCACGGTCTACGCCGATGAAGACAAGTTCCGTCAGGTGCTCGGGCATTTGATCGCCAACGCGATCACCTATGCGCCGACCGGTCCGATTGAGATTGCCGTGGTCCGCTCTGAGGAAGCCCCAGACATGATTGGGGTTGAGGTTCGGGACAGTGGCATTGGCATGAGCCAACTCGAGACCTCGCAGGCGTTTGACCGTTTCTTTCGCGCCGATACTTCCGGGCAAACGCCGGGAAATGGCCTGGGCCTGAGCTTGGTGCGCGAGATCATGCACCTTCACGCTGGCGAGGTCACGCTCAAGAGTCAACCAGGCGCTGGAACCACCGTCAGTGTCTGGTTTCCGACGCAACTCAACCCGAATCCAAAATCGGGCTCAAGAGCAATCTTGAACGAAAGGAAATCATGAACCCGAGCGACGTAAAAATCCTGATTGTGGACGATCAGGCCGACCTGCGCAAACTGATCCGCCTGACGCTGCAACCCGCCAACTTCCAAGTCTTCGAGGCGATTACCGGTCAGGAGGCGCTCGAGCGGGCGGCGGAGATTTTGCCCAACCTGGTGCTCTTGGACGTGATGATGCCCGGAGACCTGAACGGTTACGGTGTCTGTCGGACCCTGAAAGCCCAAGCGCAGTTCGCACAGACCAAGGTGATCCTGTTGACCGCCAGGGGACAGGAGGCGGACCTCGAGCTGGGCCGGGTCGCCGGGGCGGACGATTACCTGGTCAAACCGTTCAGTCCGACGCAACTGCTGAACCTGGTTCACGCCTCGACCCGACCTGTGCAAAACATCTACGGCGTTGTGCTGAGATAGCACGCCGTACCCGGCAATGATGGCTCGGCCCGGAAGGTTCCGCGTCAGGGTTGGGAAACGTATTTCACCCTGGTTTCCTTTTCTTGTAGATAGTGGTGTCTGCACAGGTTCGAGGTCTTTTGCACTTCGCTTTCTTCCCCCAACCACCTCGGAACACTGAATTGAATTTGATGACGCAAAGGAACCATGAGCAATCCCGTTGATCCCCCCGCACCAGCATCTGTCCGGGCATCCGTCCAGGCATCCGACTCGAGCACCGATCAAAGCCTGTCCGAATGGATTGCGCAGCACCGAAGCCTGTTCGATCTCATGCCGCATCACGTTTGGATTGCCGGTCCAAACAACGACAAAATTTCTTACTTCAACCGACGTTGGTTTGAATTCACCGGCATGTCGCGCCGTCAGGCCATGACCGATTCCGGCCTCTCGAGCGTTCACCCGGAGGACCTGAGCCGGTTGCTCTCGACCGGACAACGGTCTCGAGCGATCCTGCAATCGTTCGATGTCGACATTCGATTGCGAGGGCGCAACGGCATTTACCGTTGGTTCAATGTGCGCGGCGCACCGTCGTTTGACGAACACGATCAGGTGGTCGCCTGGGTCGGCACAAACCTGGACATCGACGAGCGCCGACGCGACAAGACCGCCCTGAGCGACGCGCACCAACGCGGCAGCAAACTCCAGGAGGTCACGGCCAGGCTCGCCTCCGCCGCGACCAGCGCCGAGATCGCGCAAATTGTCCAAGCTGAGGTTGTGCCGTGGATCGAGGCGAGTCACAAGTTGTTGCTCATGGTCGATGACTCTGGAGAATTACTGCACGTAATTCAACATTATGGTTTTACGGGTTTTGCTGCGGCTGACGGGGAAAGGGGCAGACCTGTGAACCTCCCGACGCCGGTTGGTGCTGCCTTTCGCGAGAACCGCATCGTCGCGCTTAGCTCGAGAACAGAGATGTTGGCGATGTACCCGATGCTCAAAGGAGGTTTGGACGACACCGGCATTCAAGCCGGTGTCCATCTGCCGTTGGCGGTCAACGGTAAACCGTTCGGCGTACTGATGTTGGGCTACATGCAGGCGAGGTCGTTCGAGCCCGATTACCTGGATTACCTGACGATCATCGCCAATTTGATCGCGCAATCCCTGGACCGGGCCCGGTTGTACGAGGCCACGCAACGTCAGGCCGAGATTCTCGAGTTGAGGGTGCAGGAACGCACGCATGAACTGGCCCTGCGCAACGAGGAACTCGAGGCGTTCGTCTACACCGCCAGCCACGACCTGCGCACCCCTTTGCACAAGCTTTCGATGTCGGGCGGCTTGCTGATGGGCGCGGTGGCCTCGGGCAACGCCGAGGATGCGCAATGGTTGGTCAACAGCATCGAGAACGGCGTGCGACGCATGGATCAATTGATCAAAGATTTGCTCAACCTCTCGAGGGCCGGTCGGGTGCCGGAAGACCCGAGCCTGGTGGATTTGGGCCAGATGGTTGAACGTGTTGTGGCCGAACTCGCCGAACGCCTAACGGAACGCAACATCCGTTTCGAGGCTCCGAACGATTTGCCACAGGTGCTTTACCCGGAGACCGAACTCTACCAACTGGTCTTAAACCTGATCGGCAACGCGAGCCGATTTGCCCAGACCACCGTTCGTGTCTGCTGGAAAACCAACGCCGACATGCTCGAGTTTTCAGTCGAGGATGACGGTCCGGGCATCGCCTCGGAAAAGCGTGAGCATGTCTTTCAGCTTTTCGCCAAACTTGACCCCTCGAGCAACAGCACCGGTGTGGGTTTGGCGATTGTCAAACGCATCAGTGAACGACAAGGTGGGCGGGTCTGGATCACGGATTCGCAGTTGGGTGGCGCGAAATTTGTGATTGCGATTTCCAGGGATCGCATGGGCCAGTCGGACTCGGGCTGATCAAACCTGAAGACCAAAAGCGGACGTGGGCAGCACCCGAGTGACTCATGGCTCAACTGCATACGCGAACATGCCTTCAAGCCTTTGCGTGCTACGCTGACGGCGAAGCAGGTGGTCAACGCAACCACCCGTCACGCAGGTCAGACAAGGTGCAGCATGATTTATGGGCTGGGCTCGCAAACGCAACGCATTGTTGACACGATCAAACACCAGATTCAAAACGGTGAATTGAAAATCGGCAGTAAATTGCAGGCGCACATCGAACTCGCCAAAAGCTTCGGTGTGGCCCCATTGACGGTGCGCAACGCCTTGGCGCACCTCGAGCAGCAGGGGTTCATTTCGCGGCAGCACGGGCGTGGAACATTCGTACAAATGCCGGTGCGTCCAGCGGTGCTCTTGGTCGATGACGACCCGGAATCACTCGAGCTGTTGAACCGTTACGTCAAATCGCACGGGCATTACACGGTTACGTTGGGCACGCCCGCGCAGGCACTTGACGTGCTCGAGCAGGGCCGTAACGTTGGTTTGATCATCTCGGATGTGCGCATGCCGCACGCCTCGGACGGGATCAACTTCATTCGCAAAGTCCGGCAGCGTTTCCCGAACGTGCCGCTGGCTGCGCTGACCGGCTACCCGGATGATTTGGCGGTGCTGCACGGCACGCCCGAATGCCCGATTTTGATTCTCGCCAAACCGGTCTTTCCAGAGCATGTGGCGATGGTGTTAAAAATGGCGATGGACCCGATTGCCGTGTCGTGAAGTTTCAGGCCGTGATGGGCCAGTCACTCCACCGTTGCTGTGTATGAGTTTGAGGCTCGAGCCGAATGGTGATGCTCGAGCTTTTGTCGGTACATGCGTTGGTCGGCCAACTCGAGCAGGACTGCCGGGTCGGTCGCGTCGTTTGGGTAGAAGGCCACACCTGCACTGACGTTCGCGCCGGGAAATTCCGTGCGAACCCGGCCAATGGCGTTGCGCACATGTGAAAGGATGCTGCTTTTGCCGCTTGGGTGTGCGTGTGCGAGCAGCACCACGAACTCGTCGCCACCGAGCCGATATGGGCGGTCTCCGGCACGAAAGTGTTGTCGCAGGGCGCTGGCGAAGACTTGCAGGTACTCGTCGCCGCGATGGTGTCCGTGTGTGTCGTTGATTGCTTTCAGGCCGTCCAGGTCGAGCGAGATCAGCGCCAGCGGGTAGTTGTGCCGGTCTGCACGACTGAATTCGCCCGCCAAGTCGATCTCGAAGGCGCGACGGTTGCCGAGTCCAGTCAGGGCATCGGTCAGCGCCTGCACTGCCAGTTCGCGTTCGTTCTGTTGTTGCTGGCTGACATCCTGGGCCACGACCAGGCCGTAGCGTTGCCCGTCGATGCTCACCGGTACGGTCTGTAGGCTAATGGACCGTCCGTGCCGTTCGATCACGCGCAGGCTGGCCTGCCCGTCGATGGCGGCGCGGTGGTCGGGCTCGAGCAGTGCGGCGGTCTCGGCGGAGAAGACTTCATGAATGCTGCGTTCGAGCATGGTGTCTTTGTTCATGCCGATCAAGCTGATGCCGCTGCCCTCGACGAGTTGGTAGCGCAGGTCGGGCGTGAACAGCGCCAGTGCGCCCGACGGAAAGTGAGCGGTCATGGCGCTGTAGAGCAAATCTCGAGCTTGGATGGCTTGGTTGAGATCACTCAATTCTTGGCTGAGGTCTCGGAGCCACTGCGAACCGAGTTGCTCATGCTTGGTTGTCTCGAGGCTGAGCGTATGGAGTGTGTCGCAGAGTTGGTTGAGGTGCGTGAGTGGGTTGGTCATAGATGCCTTTCCATGAGATTCCAGTATTGTGCTAGCACTATTTTTAGAGGCTGAATTTCCAGCAACCGAACTCACTTCAGGCTCTACTTCACAAGCCTCGAGCGAACTGGTCAATTACACGATGGAATTCGATGTTTTCGGACCTTTTGATCCTCGGGTTATTCGGGTTGTGGTGGTGACGGTTTTGACCTTCTTGAAAATGATGCTAGCACTATTCTGGTTTTGCGGAAGGTCAAAACCAACCCGCTCCGAGGCTTTGCCGAGCCCTCAAGCCTCAAGGCAAAGCCTCGATCTTGATCCTGAAGACCCACCACCAACAACGCCCAACCAGGCGAGGTTTAATCATGCCGCCAACCAAACTCGAGATCCAAACAGTGAACCCATGCGCCGATTCATTCCCCCCATCCTCATCGCCGCGTCGCTCGGCTGGTTCAATTACAGCCTGCACAGCCAGCTCGCGCCAGCCACGCTCGAACGGCTGAACCTGCCCTACTGGAACACCTTCGACAGCGGCAACCCGAACGATCAAATCAAGCTCGAGGGGGCATGGCGACTTCGAGGCGGCAAGCTCGAGCCGCAGACACCCAAGGCAGGATTGCAGTGGCCGCAGGCGGTCACGCCACGCACCCCGTACCGCCTCGAACTCAAACTCGAGCTGCCCGACCAAGGTCGTGCTGGACTGATCTTTAACGCCCAAAGCCCAGGCAAACTCGAACGCTCGCACCGGATCGTGCTCGAACGGCGCAATGAAGACATCCTGATTCGCGCCGAAAACATCAACCGCAGCGGACAGGTCACGCTCGAGGATGAACGCCTGCTCTCGCACCCGGATCGGGACATCGGCCTGCGCTTGCAGGTGATCGGTCGCGCCTACGCGATTCGCCTTGACGGCGCGTCCGCGCTGTCGGCGCTGCCACTCAAATTTGATGGCGGCCTGATCGGATTGCAGGCCCGAGGCGAGGTCCAATTCGATGCTTTGATTGTTCGCCGTGCCGATGGCGAAAGCATTGCCGCAGACCGCCTCGGCCTCGCCAGCAGCAAGCGCGTTCCCGGTGGTTGGCGCGAACTCTCAGGACTGTGGGCACTCGAGGGCATAGGCATCACCCAACGTGACCGGCGCGACTTTGATCGCACCATGATGCTCGAGGGGGACAAAACCCCGCAACGCATTCGACTGAGCTTCCGCCACCTCGCCAAGGCCGGGGCGGGACTGATCTTCAACGCGCCCAAAACCTCGCTTGAGGGTGGCCACCTGGTGCGATACGCCAACGACGGTAAGAGCCTGTTCTGGGGGGTGTTCCAAAACGCCAAGTTCAAAGGCCAAGGCTACGCCACAGTCCCCCAGCCGGGGCTGACCACGCACGTCATCGAAGTGGCCTCGAGCGGCAAAACGTACAGCATCAAACTGGATGGCAAATCCCTCGGCGGTGGCAGGCTCGAGCGGCATGGCGGCAGGATCGGTCTGACCACCTCGCTGAGCAGTGCCGCCTTCACCGGCCTTGATGTCACCACTTCCGGCAAACGCCAAACGGTGCTGCCATGAACAGACCTGAAACGCTCGCGCCAAACACGGAAGCAATCTTTGAACTCCACCTCGAATCCAGGCTCGAGCCAAATCAGACGCAAACACTCGGGCCGAACTGGTGGACGTATCCGCTGACCGTCTTCATCACCTCGAGATTGATCCTCGCCGTGATCGCCTTCCTCGCAGCGCTCGCGCTGCCCGAGGCCGCCACGTCGGACAAATACCATTACGCGCCGGACAACCTCTGGGTGGACCAATGGATTCGCTGGGACAGCACCTTTTTCCTCGAGATCGCCTCACAGGGCTACCAGGTCACGCTGGACGAACCATCGAACGTCGCGTTCTTTCCGCTGTACCCGATCCTGATTCGCACGCTCGAGCCAGTGTTTTCCAGCCCACTCCTGGCGGCATTGTTCATCAGTCAAACAAGTTTCCTGATGGCATTGTTGATTCTGTATAGCACGGCCTCGAGCCTGTTTGACCGCCGCATCGCCGAACGCGCAGTCCTCTACCTGAGCATTTTCCCAACCTCATTTTACTTTGCTGCGGTCTACACCGAAAGCCTGTTTTTGCTGCTGTCCCTGATCGCCTTCGCCTGTGCCAGATCCAAACTCTGGGCCTTCGCCAACCTCGCCGTGATGCTCGCCGCCGTGACGCGACCAACCGGAATCTTGCTTGGCCTGCCGTTGCTGCTTGAATGGCTGGCGCACAAACCACGGCGCACCCTCGAGTTTGCTTGGCTGCTGACGGTTCCGCTCGCGCTGCTGGGCTTCGTGGCCTTCCTGACACGGGCCTTCAACGATCCGCTCGCCTTCTGGAACACGCAGAGCGCCTTCGGACGGCACAACTTCGACCCGAGCCA
Organism: Deinococcales bacterium; assembly: GCA_031418155.1. GTDB lineage: Bacteria > Deinococcota > Deinococci > Deinococcales > JAAFIG01 > JANOWZ01. Next base: position 1,263 of record JANOWZ010000331.1, on the reverse strand, counting down.
ACCGCTCGCCGCAATCTTCCGCGACCTCGAGCCGCTGTTGCGCGTCAACTTGCAGACCGGTCCGGTCGCCTGGAACGTCGTGCTCGACCTCGGCGTTCTTGCTGGCGTGCTGATCCTGATCCCAAGCATCTGGCATCGCCTCGGCGCGGGCTGGGCCTTGTACTCGCTGCTCGCCATGCTGATTCCAACCGCGAGCGGCACGGGCAGCCTCGCACGCTACGCGCTGGTGATCTTCCCGGCACTGCTGGTGCTGGCCCGCAAAGGCAACGACGAACGCCTGGATCGCCTCATCCTGATCGTCTCGCCGCTGCTGCTGGGATTGCTGACCGTGCTGTTCTCGAGGTGGGTCTTCGTGGACTGAACGATCTCGCCCTCATCACCACTCGAACCAAACAGCATCTCTTCATTGACTCGAGGTATTTCATGCGCCGCATCGCCCGTCAAACCATCACGCCCATCCTGCTGATAATCCTGACCGCCTGCCTTCCGATTCCCCCGGCTTGGCGGGCCGCGAGCTTCACGCAGGGCCAAACATCACAACTCGAGGGAACCGATTTTCGCGCGTGGCAAACCACGCTCGGCGATGGCATCTGCGCGGCCAGCGACGAACGCCCGGTACAACCTTCCGACGTGCGCACCGAGCACCTGGGCGATTACAGCCGACTCGAAGCGAACATGGCCGGACGCAACATTCAGGCGCACAACATCACTTACCTGAGCGCCACGAACGCGAACGCGCTCGGATTTCGACACACGTTCAGTTTTCAATTTCGAGCGCCACGCATCCCGGTCAAAGACCAACCCGAAACGTACAGTCAAAACCTGGAAGGATCGATTCAACTCTGGGACGGCACGAACTCGAGACGGGATTTTATTGTCGCCTTCTCGTGGGTCTTGAACCCGTTCGCCAACCAAGGCACGCTGCAAACCTGGCAGGCGGACGACAACCAAGGCCACTGGCAAGACGCGGGATTTTTAGCGCCAGACACAGAATGGCACAGCGCTGAACTGATTCTCGAGCCGCGCCACCAACGCGCCGAACTGCGCATTGATGGACAAACCATGACCGCGAGTTTCACACGAACCACGCGGCCCACACACTGGGGAAGCCAAACGGATGCCCGCATCACGATAGAAGGCTCGAGCGTCTGGGTTTGTGAGGGCGGGCAGGGGAGACCGATGCAGGGCGAGTTTAAAGATTGGCGTTGGCGCTGGGAATGGATGCGGTAGCGGCTCGAGCAATGAACTTCGGAATTTCGAGAT
>JANOWZ010000330.1:0-4545 GCA_031418155.1 Deinococcales bacterium | reverse complement strand
TTCACGGCCTTGATTTTGTTTGATCGCCGCACCGCCTGGGTCCATACCGGTTTCGTGATCGTCATGGTTTTGGTCGCGCTGACCGGCCTGCTCGGATTCGGGTATCACATTGTCTACAACTTCGAGGGCAAGATCGACTGGCGTTTCCTGAGCGCAATCAAGGCGCTCGAGGGAGCCCGCCCGGCCCTGGCACCGCTCGCCTTCACCCACATCGGTCTGACAGGTCTCTTGTGCGCTTACAGGGCCAAATAGGGGATGGCCATGATGCAGACAATCCCGAACGAAACGCCAACCACCGAGACCCGTCGATTCAGCTTAAACACGGACATCGAAGCCCGGCGTGTGCTCGAGATCTTGCGCAACGTGTTCTTGTGTTTGATTCTCGTCGGTTACGCGTTCTACCCGCTGGACTTGTGGATTCTCGGGCACTGGCTCGAGAGTTGGCAGTCACGCATTCCCTTCGTGGTGACGATTCCCAGCGTAATTTTTACGGTGCTGATGCTTGTTTGGCGACGCTCGAACTGGGTGCGTTATCCATTCATGGCATTGATGGCTGTGAATGTGCTGACCGGCATGACTGGCGCGATCTTTCACCTGATCTGGAACTTCGAGGGCGAAATCCATTGGACACTCCAGGGCGTGCGTGATGCCTTTGAGGGGGCACGTCCCATCCTGGCCGCGCTCGCTTTTACCCACATTGGTTTCACGGGGTTGCTGTGCAGTCTCGAACCACCGCTCGAGTCAGCGCTCGAGAAATCACTCGAGACTTTCAAGGAGGAACGCGTATGAAAACTCAGACTTTCGGAATTGGCGTACTGGTGCTGACGGCATTCTTCACAGCACTGCTCACGGTTGGAGCGCAAGGTGCGGCTCCAAAGATTGATGGCAAGATTGTTGCCAAGGAATACGCCAACACCTTCAAGCACACCGAAAGCGGCGTGACCCTGAATTGGCAAATTGTTGGCGACACGATTTCGTTTGGGCTCGAGAGTCCCAGCACCGGTTGGACAGGAATGGGTTTTAACCCCACTGGGGACAAAAAAGACGGCGCGGACATGTACATGTTCTTGTTCGAGAACAACAAGTTGGTGGCTCGTGATGATGTCATGACCAAAGCGACCGGCGCTCCAAAACTGGACACCGACGAAGGTGGCAAGAACGACATTCTCGCGTCGGCTGGAACGCTGAACGACAAGGGCATGGTGCTCGAGTTCAGCCGCAAGCTCAACACCGGTGACAAGACAGATCAACCAATCCTGGCGGGCAAGTCCAATAAGGTTTTGATCGCCATGGGTGAAAGCCCGAGCTTCACCAAGGCACACAAACGCGGTGAGCGTTGGGAACTCGAGATCGTTCTGAAGTAAACGAATTGAAAACGAATCGAAACAGAGGACGGGGCGTTGAAGCTCCGTCCTCTGGTTTGTTGCCCAGCGATATTGTTATCTCGAGATGTTTTTGAAGACCACCGTCTCGCCCTTGACCGTGACCCGAACGCTGTGTTGACCTCGGGCCAGGAAGATGTTCTGACCAAAATGTGTGTCCGTTGGACCGGTCTTAACGTCGTACATCGTCATCAACATTTCGAGCTTGCTGGCCTTGCCGGAGGCATCGGTGACCACGATGGTGGGCATCAGATTGGTGATCAGTTTGCCGCTCGCTTTGTCGGCGATGGCAACCTCGAGGTGTGCGTTTGCGGTTTTCGGATCGGCGCTCATGTTCATGCTGTTGCCGACCATGACCTCGCCACTGGTGGCTCGTTTGGCCTGCTCTGGGGTCAGCATCTTTGGGATTGATCCGATGATCAAAGTAATTCGGTAATGGGCACTGGTCAGTGAACGCTCGAGTTCGCCTGCTTGGATCGTGAACAAGAGGGTCGCAATGATCAATAGGCTGGATGTCAATTTTTTCATGGTGGGCTCCTTGAGAACTTGGATCATTTGCCGAGAATTTGATTGCTTGAACCGATGGTGCGCGGCGTTCGCAAAATCTCGGGCATCATGATGTTGTGGCATTACGATGGCGTTACCGGACCGTAAGATCCTCAATCGTTTGCTCGAGTCTCTGCCAGCCAATGGATTCGTAACGGGTTGGTAACGGGCCAGTCCGAGACTCAGGCGGGAATGAAACCCGTCCGCAGATCCGTGAACTTCGTCTCGAAGCCAAGGAGAATCCCATGCCCGTGTCCCGCTTCTACGATGTTCGCCGCGATCCCAACGGTGAACGCCACCTTGAGGTGAACGTCGGCGGTTTCACACTTTTACGCCTGCCGTTGCTGAACAAAAGCACCGCCTTCACCCTCGAGGAACGCCGTGCATTGGGTCTCGAGGGATTGCTGCCCGCGCACGTCAGCAGCCTAGAGGAGCAAAAACTGCGGTCGTACAAGCGCCTCGAAGTGCTCGTTACACCCATCGAGAAGCATGTTTACCTGCGCAACCTGCAAGACCGCAATGAGGTGCTGTTCTACGCACTGCTCGAGGATCACCTTGAGGAAATGCTGCCGTTGTTGTACACCCCAACCGTCGGCGAGGCGGTCAAACTCTTCAGTCACACCTATCGCTACCCGAGGGGGTTTAGCCTCGATGCGGGCAACGTCGAACGCTGCTTCGAGTTGTTGCAAAACGTGCCGCTTGAGGATGTCCGCATGATTGTCGCCACGGATTCGAGCGCGATTCTTGGGATTGGCGATCAGGGCTTCGGTGGCATGGCGATCAGCATTGGCAAACTCAGCATCTACACCGCCGGGGGTGGGGTCGCGCCGGACAAGACGCTGCCGGTGGGTTTGGATGTCGGCACGAACAACGAGGGGCTTCTGGCCGACCCGCTGTACCTCGGAGCCCGACACAAGCGATTGACTGGTGAGCCGTACCACCGCTTCCTGGATCGCTTCGTCGAGGGCGTTCGTGCCCGTTACCCGAAGGCGATCATTCAGTGGGAGGATTTCAGCAAGGACGCTGCCTTCGAGGTCTTGGACCGCTATCGCAAGATCGTGCCGAGCTTCAACGATGACATTCAAGGCACCGGCGCGATGACCTTGGCAGGCGTGCTGAACGCCTGCACCCTCAAAGGAGAGCACCTGCGCGACCAGACCATCGTGATTCACGGTGCGGGCGCAGGTGGCGCGGGCGTTGCTTGGGCAATGCTCGAGGGGCTTAAACGCGACGGGCGATCTGAGGCCGAAGCTCGAGCGCGGGTGCTCGTCTTGGATTCCAAAGGCCTGCTGGTTTCCGACCGGACCATGGAGCCGTACAAACTGCCTTACGTTCAGGACCCCTCCAGGATGGCCGATTGGGAGTTTGCCGGGACCATCCCGGACCTGCTCGAGACAGTCGTTAACGCTGGGGCGACGGTGCTGCTCGGCTTGTCTGGTCAGGGTGGTTGCTTCACCGAACTGGTGGTTCGCGCCATGGTTGCCAACGCCGCCAGCCCAATCATCTTCGCGCTCAGCAACCCCACGGCGAACACGGAAATGCTGCCCAAGGATGCCGTGCGCTGGACAGATGGTGAAGTCATCTTCGCCACCGGCAGCCCATTCGACGACGTGATCTTCGAGGGTGAAACCTACCCGATTGGGCAAGGCAACAATGCTTTTGTTTTTCCGGGATTGGGCTTTGGCAGCATTCTCGCCAAAGCGAGGGAGATCACCGACAACATGGTGCTCGAGGCGGCCTATGCGCTCGCTGAAAACACACCGGTTGAAGCGATAGAAGAGGGTCGCGTTTATCCGCGCATTGCCGACCTACAAGAAGTGAGTCTCAAAGTCGCCGCTCGAGTGATGCGCCGTGCCGTGCTGGATGGGGTGGCCGCTGAGTTCTCGTTACGCGGGAAAACCTTGCAAGAACTCGAGGCGTTTGTGCGGACGCGATTCTGGTTTCCCAAGTACCTGCCGTTTCGTACTTGAGGATCATTGCAAGTGTTAAAGTTGGAACCAAAATTGATCAGGCTATGGCGTGCTCGAACCCACAAGTCATTGTTGGACATGATCGAGCAATTCTGTCATGCAAACACTGCTCGAGCAACGCCAGATGGCCCCGTTGTTTACGTCTTGATGTTGATGATTTTCATGGACGTTTTTCACACTCGATTTGACTGACCGTCGCATCGATCATGGCTGCGACTCCAGTGATACCAAGTCGTGATTGAAAGCAGCGGTTTTCTGCTTTCAATCCGAGGTGAGCGAGTAACGAAAAATCAAGTCGTCTTACTGGTCGTGTATCCGAAGCGACCCAAGCCCGTCAGGTGCTGCCCTCAGGGTCAAGAAGGATACCGCCAGTTTTAAAGACGACTTGATATGACAATACCCGGCGCTTGTTGCGTTTCAATCAAACCAAGCACGTTCAGCAACGAGACCGATTCTTTGGGCAACGGATCGCCCGCGTCCAGTTCTTGTTCGAGCGCTTCCAGCAATTCACGCGCCTGTGCTCGCTTCAAGTGGTAGCAACCCATCAGTCGCAACTCGAGTTCTGAACGGCTGAGCGCTACGTTGTCATGAACGAATTTCTTGACATCTTCCAAGCTATTCATCGTGTCCTCCTTGCTTCCTCAAGT
>JANOWZ010000329.1:0-3244 GCA_031418155.1 Deinococcales bacterium | reverse complement strand
AAAACCAGCCGTCGCGTCAATGCGCTCGAGCAAATCGTGATCCCAGGGATTCAAGAACAAATCAAATACATCACCGACACGCTCGATCAACGGGCGCTCGAGGAAGTCACGACCTTGAAACGGATCAAAGCGAAAATTGATCTGGACAAAGCGACGGCCAAAGGGACGATCTCGGCAGCGAACGAGATTGGTGCAGGGTTGTAAGGAAGAAGAGATTTGCGTTCAAGCCCCGGTCCTCGAGATCGGGGTTTTTAGTTTGAGGCTCGAGTGTGGAATACAGGCGAGTGGCACGTGAGACTTCACGTTATGCTTGACGCATGAAAATCTTCTTGAGTTGGTCAACTGAACCCAGCAAATATATTGCAGCAGCTTTAAAAGAATGGATTCCTATTGTGATTCAAGCTGCGCATCCTTGGTTTTCACCTAACGATATTGAGAGAGGGGCAAGGTGGAGCACTGAAATTGCCGTTCAACTGGAAGAATCTAAATTCGGAATTCTTTGTATTACTCCAGAGAATTTGAACGCACCTTGGATAAATTTTGAGGCAGGCGCGTTGGCAAAAACCCTTACAAAGACATATGTTGTTCCACTTTTGTACAATCTCGATCCGGCTGACTTAGTTGGACCTTTGTCGCAATTCAATGCTGCGCGTTTGAATAAAGAAGAGGTGCACAAGTTATTGCACACCATAAATAAATCTCTTGATGTTCCACTCAATACTGATGTGATAAATCAAAGTTTTGAGATGTGGTGGCCGCAGCTTGATGAAAAACTGAAGTCTGTACCGAAAATAGAAGCAAAAAAAGTAAATAAAAGAACCGACAGAGACATACTAGAAGAGGTTTTAACGCTGCTTAGATCTCAGCAAAAGCTAAGAATACCAACTCGTGTTCTGGAATCAAATGAACGAGAAGTTGTTGAAGGTATGTTAGTTGATTTCTCGAGCAATTTAGATGTTTTTAAAGGCGGAAAATAGTATTTTCGCATAAATTTGGAAGAGGAAAAATACTTGCTATAACAGGAACAGGAGATAAGCAAGAAGCTATGATTGCATTTGATGATGGAGTAGGGACAAAGAAATTACTGCTTAAATATGCAAATCTAGGCATAGTAGCAAGTGAAAATGTATTTTCGGGCCTAGACATAGATGAAACTCCCTTTGAATAAGGAAGATTCTGTTGTCTTATACCTTCGCGTGTCCGTCTGGTTTTAACCCTTTCTTGAGCTTGGATTTCTGGCGCACCCTCGAGATTTCAGGCTGGAACTTTTTGAAGTCAGCGCAACCAATCGGGTTGTTCACCACGTCGCGTGTCTTCAACCGAAGCAACCTCAACGTGATCGCCTCGAATCCGATAGTAAATCCGATACGGACGTTCAAACAATGATTGCAAACCCATATGCCTCGAGTCTTGCGCGACACTGCCCACCTCTGAGAAATCACCCAAATGATCGGCAGCAGCCACAATTCGGTTCACAGTTTCAAACGCCTTGCGTGGCGAGATGTACTCGAGAAAAGCGTAAATCTCGTCCAAATCCAGTTCGGATTGCAACGACCAAACAACTTTCACGAAGGCAATTTGCTGCGATACCGTTCGATCAACTCGGCGGAAGTGCGAGTGCGTCCAGCGTCCAAATCGGCAATGCCTCGAGCGATGTTCTGACGGACATGCAACGCCCGGATGACATCTTCAAGGTCAGCATGTTCGGGCAGGTGTTCGAGCAATTCGAGCACTTCGGTTTTGAGTGCATCGTTCATGGTCAGGATTGTAGCAGAACGCTCGAGCAGATTTGGTAAGTGTTCAGGTCCGATTTCAACCCTTTCTCGAGCTTGGATTTCCGGCACACCCTCGAGAACGGAATCTTGCCTACCTCGAGCCCCTGCCCTCCCTGTGGTAAACCTGTGACATGGCGCTGGCTTCGTTCAATGACGCATTGACCATTCAGGTGGAACGCACCCGCCTTGAAACGGATGCCCGTCTTGAACCGCAGGTGCAAATCGCTCGAGGGCAGTTCATGACACCGGCGACAACGGCGGCATTGATGGCTTCGTTGTTTTCGAGCGTGGCTGGGTCGGTGCGATTGCTGGATGCTGGTGCGGGCGTGGGGTCGTTGACGGCTGCTTTCGCCGAACGCTGCCTGCAATCGCCTGAACGCCCAACATCGTTGAACGTGACCGCATTTGAAATCGATAAGACGATGCTTCAAGGTTTGCGGCGCACCCTCGAGATGTGCCGGTCTTCGTTGGATTCAAGCCTCGAATTTTCAGCGGATGTTCACGCCACAGATTTTTTGGCGATGGGACTCGAGGCGAGGGGTGGTTTGTTCGGACCTCAACTTGGATCGTTCACGCACGCGATTCTGAATCCGCCTTACGCGAAATTGACTCGAGGTACGGTGGCCCGAATGCAACTCGAGGCGGCAGGTTTGGATGCGAACAATCTCTACACAGCCTTCCTGGATTTGGTGATCGAATTGCTCGCAGAGAATGGCGAACTGGTCGCCATCACGCCGCGCAGTTTTTTCAACGGGCCGTACTTCACGAATTTTCGGCAACGGTTTCTCGAGCGGATGTCCTTGCGGCACATTCGCGTGTTTGATTCGCGCAATGAATTATTTTCAGGCAATGGTGTGCTGCAAGAAACAGTAATTTTCCATGCCATCAAGACACCTGTTAAACCTGAATTCGTTCTGATCAGTTCGTCGAATGGAACCGAACAGGCATCGCTCGAGCGGGCTGCGCCTTACATCGAAGTGATCCGACCCAATGATGCCGAATCGTTCATTCACGTGTTGCGGGATGAGGCCGATGCCGCGTACTCAACTTCCATGCAGGCATTGCCTTGCACGCTCGAGGAATTGGGTTTGAAAATCTCAACCGGCAAGGTTGTTGATTTTCGGGTCCTCGAGTTGTTGCGCCCAATGCCAGAAGCGGAAGATCATGCACTGATTTATCCGGGCCATTTGCGAAATGGCGAAATCTGCTACCCGCTGCCTAATACCGTCAAAGCCAATGCCGTGATCGCATCAGAACGCTCGAGTTCGCTGCTTGTGCCAGAGGGAGTGTACGTGCTTGTCAAACGCTTCTCGGCGAAAGAGGAACGGCGGCGTGTTGTGGCTGCCCTGTACGAACCTACAAAAGCCCGATCCGGCCCGGTGGGTTTCGAGAACCATCTGAACTACATTCATTGCAATGGTCAAGGATTGGCTCGAGACATGGCGCTCGGTTTGATTGGATTTCTGAAC
>JANOWZ010000328.1:0-12449 GCA_031418155.1 Deinococcales bacterium | reverse complement strand
CTCGGTAGTAGTCACCATCGCCATCGGTGATTTCGAGGATCAAACCCGGTCCAGTCTCGAGCATCAATGGCGTGGCGTATCTTGCGGTGGTGATGTGCGTGAAGATGGCGCGTTCGATCAGTTTGAACGTTTTTGCTGGCTCGAGTTCCCAGAATTTCTTGCCCCAGTCGATCAGTATCTCGCCGCCCCAAATGTCATTAACCAGCACATCCAGCCGTCCATGCTCGAGTTTGACGCGCTCAAATAATGCTTGCACTTCGGATTCCTGGGTGTGATCGCAACGAATTGCAATGCCAATTCCACCTGCGCTCAAGACGAGTTCAGCGGTTTCATCAATCGTTTCGGGTCGGTTCAGGTCGGAGGCTTGCGCCCGAGTCGAACGCCCGGTGCAAATCACGGTTGCGCCCGCTGCGCCAAGTTCGATGGCGATGCCGCGTCCAGCGCCTCGAGTGGCCCCAGCAACCAGGCAGACCTTTCCTGCAATTGGTTTCATGCCTGAATCGTAACTCGAGCCTGTTTCGGGTTGCATCTGGGATTTGGCTTACGGCTGTTGTATTTCACCACCTGGAACGCGGTAAGATTCCGAAACTCTCACACCAATTGCAATCACGGCAGGTCCGGCTGAACGTTTTGCACCAGCAACAGACTTCTAACCAGAGGAGGCGCAATGCAAACTTGGCGGGGTAGATTCACAGCGGTCACTCGAGGAGGCTCGAGGCCGGATTCGTCGTAGGCCGGGGGAATGACCGCCAGATTCGTTTCGCTTACAGGTTCGAGAAAGGACAACATGAAAACCAATTTGAAGCTCATGACGGGATTGTTCGCACTCGCGGGTGTTGTTGGGGCGATTGGCGCGACCCAAGCGCAAGGCAATGTCAAACTCAAGCTTGTTGAAGTCATCACCGCAGAACCACGCACGGTGGTTCTCAAGGAAATCATCAAGGATTTCGAGGCCGCGAATCCGGGCATCAGTGTCGAACTGATCTCGTTGCCCTGGGCGGAATCGTACCCGAAGCTGACCAACCTGATTCAAAGCGGCCAGGCACCAGATGTCGCCGAAATTTCGGAAAACTGGATCGGCTTGTACGGCAGCCTTGGCGCTCTGGAAAACCTCGAGCCGTACTTGAAGAAATTCTCGGACTTCAAGGATTTTAACAAGGCCGCGCTTTCGTTTGGACGCAGCTACAAGAAAACCATGTACTTCATGCCGTATGGCTTTTACGTGCGCGGCATGTTCTACAACAAGAAGCTTTTCAAAGAGGCCAAGATTTCCAAAGCACCACGCACCTTTGACGATTTCACCAGCGCCGCCGAGAAGATCACCAAGTCCGGCGCTGACCGTTACGGCTACTGCCTGCGCGGGTCTCGAGGCGGATTTGACAGTGTTTTCTCGTACATGGCCGGATACATGGGCAGTGCAGACTGGTTTGACAAGGACGGCAAGAGCACCTTCGATTCGGCTGGTTCGATCAAGGGCCTCGAGTTGATCGTCAACCTCTACAAATCCGGTTATGCACCGAAAGCCAGCGTCAACTGGGGCTTCAATGAGATCGTCTCCGGTTTCGCCTCCGGCAATTGCGGGATGCTCGACCAAGATCCAGACGCACTCTTGGGCATCCGCGATCAACTCGGTGCGGGCAACTTCGATGTCGCCCCAATGCCCGTCGGACCAAACGGCAAAGCTTACGTCAAATACGGCACGGCAGGCTGGGCGATGTTCTCGAGCAGCAAGAACAAAGAGGCCGCCTGGAAACTCTCGCAATTTTTGATCGAAAAGAAGAACAACCTCAAATGGGCGAACTTCATCGGCATCCTGCCGATCTACAAGGGAGCCGACAAGGATGCGGCCTACAGCGACAGTGTTTACAAAGGCTGGTTCGCGGAGGTCAACAACACCACCAAGTACGTGCCGGTGCAATACCCGTTGTACTTGCCGCAACTCGGCGAGTTCTTCGGCACGATTGCCGTCAAAGGCATTCAAGAGGCGTTGCTGGGACAGAAGACCAGCGAGCAGGTTGCCAAGGAATGGGCGGTGTTCCTGACCAAAGCCAACCAGGAATACTTGAAGGCAAACCCACCCAAGTAAGGCTCGAGGTTTGAGTTCGGGTTGAAATCATCCTCGCTTCGTGGGGCGAACGTCATGTAACACTTGCTGCGCATGATGGGTTCGTCCCTACGAGATCAGGGTTTTGTAGGGGTGATCCCTTGTGGTCGCCCTCGCCAGAATCACAAATGGGCTCGAGTTCCATCCATCACCTGAGGTTAAATGTCCGTCGCCAGCACGCAACTGCAAACACGCAAACCTCGAGCCTTGGACATGGTGCTCGAGCCGTACTTGTATGTTTCACCAACGTTGTTGTTGCTGGCGTTAACGTTGTTCGTGCCAGTCTTGATTGGCATTTATTACAGCTTCATTCACTTCATCATTTACGAACCGACCAACCGTGGTTTTGCGGGGCTCGAGAATTACGCCAAAGCGTTTGCCGATCCGATCTTCTGGTTGAGTTTGCGCAACACGGTCGTTTGGACCTTCTCGAGTTTGTTGTTTCAAATCAGCTTCGGATTGGGTTTGGCCTTGCTGTTGGTCACACCGTTTCCGGGCCAGAAACTGTATCAGGCGTTCGTCTTTTTGCCGTGGGCGGTTCCGGCGTTTCTCTCGGGCCTCACTTGGTCTTGGTTGTTCAATCCGGTGATTGGACCATTGCCGCATTGGGCGAAGGCACTTGGCTTGTTGCAAAACGCGGACAACATTCTGGCCGATCCAAACATTGCGCTTTTCGGGCCAATCCTGGCGAACATCTGGTTTGGTATTCCGTTCTTTGCCATCACATTGCTCGCCACACTGACCGCGATTCCTCGAGAAATGTACGAGGCCGCCAACATCGACGGTGGCAGCACTTGGCAGCAATTTCGATTCATCACCTTGCCCTATATCGCTCCAACCTTGGTTATCACTGCACTGTTGCGAACCGTTTGGATTGCCAATTTCTCCGACTTGATCTGGGTCATGACCAAAGGCGGTCCCGCCGACACCACACAGATCACCTCGAGTTTTATTTTCAGTTTGGCGAATGACAAACTCGATTACGGTTACGCCGCTGCAGTCAGTGTGATCCTGCTCGTGCTGCTGGTAATTTACGCCATGTTCATGCTGCGCCTTCGTGCCAGATTCGAGCGTGCCATGTGAGGAAGTCACTGTGAAACCCTCACCGATCTGGCTGACGGCTCGAGCCTTCGCGTTGAGTGCCTATTTGATCTTTGCCCTCTTCCCGCTGTACTGGATCATCAAGATTGCCGTCACACCCAACAAAGCCCTTTACAGTGAAGCCTTACGGGCTTGGCCCTCGAGTGTGACGCTCGAGAATTTTGGCAGCGTTTTTGCCGCCACGCCATTTCCGACTTACTTCGCCAACAGCGTGATCGTTTCGCTCAGCACGGCATTTTTCGCCACGATCCTCGCCAGTTTGTGTGCCGCCGCATTCTCGAGGTACGAATTCAAGTTCAAAGCGAGCCTTATGTTCGTGTTGCTACTGACGCAATTTTTTCCGCTCGTGATTGTCCTCGTGCCATTGTTCCGGCTGCTGGTCAATTTGGGGTTGGTCAACAACCTCCTCGGATTGATCGTCGTTTACACCGCGATCAACACGCCATTCGCGGTCTTCTTGATGAAATCATTTTTCGATGGCATTCCTCGAGAACTCGACGAGGCCGCACTGATTGACGGTTGTACGAGGTTCCAAGCCTTATGGCGCGTTGTCTTGCCGCTCACGCTTCCCGGTGTCGCTGCGACGCTCGGATTCGTTTTCACTGGAGCCTGGAGCGAACTTTTATTCGCTCTGATGCTGATCAATTCCGAATCGCAAAAGACCTTCGCGGTTGGCTTGCTCGATTTTGTGGGCAAAGGTGCGGTCAATTGGGGGCAGATGATGGCGGCCAGCACGCTCGCGTTGATTCCGGTCATCATTTTTTTCGGCTTCATTCAACGTTATCTGATTCGTGGGCTCACGGCGGGCGCGGTCAAAGGGTAAAGGCTCGAGCAACTATGCCAGTTGAGATTCCAATTGATCAAAAAGCACTCCTCGAGCAAGTCCAATCACATTACGGTTTGGAAGTCACGCAACTCGAGTACCTGAATGCGGGCATGGTCAGTGCATATCGGATGACTGGATCGGGAGGGACGTTCTTCTTAAAACTCTTCCCGAACACGCCTTACGGTTTTGAGGCTGCGGCACGGCTCGAGGGTGAGCACTCGCTGCTTCTCGCCCTGCTTGAACTGAGTGTGCTCGAGCAAATTCCCATGCCAGTTCGTACTCTTGATGGCGGCACAATCTCGAGTTTTCAAGGTTTACCGTTCGCGGTGTACGGGTTCATTGAGGGCCACACGATTTGGGAGACTTGGCAAGATTCTCTTGCGGGCATCGCAGAAATTCTTGGACGACTTCATGCGGGTTCGCTACGGGTGCTGGTAAGTGATTTGAAATTCCCTGTACCCAAAGAGGATTTCGGGTTACCCTTCGAGATCAGACTGCTCGAGGATTTGAAGGTATTGCAACGCGCAGGTTCAGAAAGTCGGCCCAGTGTTCTCGCACTTCGAGACCTGCTTCTACCGCGCCGAGACGAATTGCTCGAGTTGCTGAATCAGGCCAAAGCCTTTCAAAGTTTGGCGCGTGATCGTCCAAGAAAATTCGTAATCTCTCACACCGATTTGCATGGCGGAAACCTTTTGCTTGACCCGACGGGTCAACTCTGGGCGCTCGATTGGGAAACCGCTCGGGTGGCCCCGGCAGAGCACGACCTGTGGATGCTTCACTCAAGGTTTACCGACTTTATTCCCATGTATGAAAAAGCTCTCGGTCGCCGATGCGAAATGGATATTGACTTGATCGGATTCTATTTTTACCGCAGAAATCTCGAGGATTTAGCAATGAACGTGCAACAGATCCTGGATGGTGGCCGGTCGGACGAGCAGGACTTCGAGGACATTGCGGGAATCCAAGAGCACGGTTTTGAGGTATGGCCGAATTTGGAGCCCGACCTCGAGCGGGTGCGTATCTTTTTGAAAGACCGTTGAGGATTGCTCACGTTGGTATCATGACTCACTCGAGATTGGAGAAATTTGTGTCCGAAAAGTCCGTTCACGCTTCAACCATCATCGCGCACGATGACTCTTATTCGTTCGGTGCGGTTGTGCCACCGATCTACCAAACCTCGTTGTTCACCTTTGAATCCTTCGAGGAGATGGAAGCGACCTTCGAGGACCGTGGTGTGCTTGGACATCCGTTTTACTCGCGGGGCAACAATCCAACCGTGCAGGTCTTTGAGGGAAAAATTGCGGCCCTCGAGCGTGGCGAGAAAGCCCGTGCCTTCTCGAGCGGTATGGCGGCGATTTCTACAGCAATCCTCTCGAGGTGCGCGGTCGGTTCTCGGGTGGTTTGCGTGGAGCATGTCTACCCGGATGCGTTTAAATTGTTGACGCAACTCGCACCACGTTACGGTGTTGAAGTCGAATTCGTTGACGGCCGTGATCTCGAGGCGATTGAACTCGCCCTGCCTGGTGCGACCGTGTTGTACCTCGAGAGTCCGAGCAGCACGGTTTTTCACATGCAAGACCTGCCCGCCGTGACTGCGCTCGCCAAGGCGCATGGCGTGTTCACGATCATTGACAATTCTTGGGCCACACCGCTATTTCAACGTCCGCTCGAGTTGGGTGTGGACATGGTGGTGCACAGCGCCAGCAAGTATTTGGGTGGCCACAGCGACACGGTGGCCGGCGTGCTGGTCGGGCGGGCAGCGGATGTCGATGCGATCAACCGGCTCGAGTACAACGTTTTGGGTGGCAAGCTCTCACCGTTTGAAGGTTGGTTGTTGTTGCGTGGTTTGCGGACTTTGCCATTGCGGATGGAAGCACATCAGACCAGCACGCTCGAGATCGCAGCACGGCTCGAGGCGCACACAAAAGTGGGTCGCGTCAATTGTCCGGGCTTGAAAAGTTTCGCCCAATCTGATCTCGCATCACGGCTCGAGGGAACCTGTGGCTTGTTCAGTTTTGAATTGAATGCCGACCGTGAAGGCATCAAACGCTTTGTCAACGCGCTCGAGTATTTCAAACTCGGTGTCAGTTGGGGCGGTCATGAAAGTTTGGTGTTTCCAATCACGCTCGGGTTGTTGTCTCGAGGTCCGTTGAATCCTTACCACCGTTTTGGCGTGCCAGAGAACACGATCCGGTTGCACGTTGGCCTTGAACATGTTGAGGATTTGTGGAGCGATCTCGAGAATGCACTCGCCAAGGTTTGACTTACTTTCCCATGCGAATTTCTCGGGCCTGATAATTGCGAATCGCTCGCAGGAAATCGATGCGGCGAAAATCTGGCCAGTAGGCATCGCAGAAGTAATACTCGCTGTAGGCGCTCTGCCAGAGAAGGAATCCACCGAGTCGTACTTCGCCGCTGGTGCGAATGATAAAGTCCGGGTCGGGAATGCCCGCCGTGTACAAATGCTGGCCTATCGTGTCGGGTGTCAAGCTTTCGGCGACACTCTCGAGGCTCGAGCCTTCCTTGCTGGCGGTCACAAGCAGGTTTTTAACCGCATCGACGATCTCTTCGCGCCCGCCGTAACCCACCGCGATATTCAAGAGCATCCCGTCGTAGTGTTCGGTGGCTTTCTCGAGGTCGCGCAAACTGGCGAGCACGTCTTCGGGGAACAGGTCATGTCTGCCGATGGCGCGGACGCGCACGCGGTTGCCGTGAATGCGTGGGTCAACCGCAAGGTTTCGCGCTTCGCGTTCAAACAGTTGCATCAAGTGCTTGACCTCGGCGGGGTCGCGTTTGGTCACGTTGTCGGTGGACAGCACCCAGATCGTCACGGCTTGCACGCCAAGCCCGAGGCACCAGCCCAGCACCTCGTGTGATTTGTCCACGCCGAACAGGTGGCCTTTGATGCCGTCCAAGCCGAGCGCCTTGGCAAATCGGCGGTTGCCGTCCAGGATCAAGCCGATGTGGTGTGGCATGGTTGCGGCCCGGACTTCACGCTCGAGCCTCAGGGCATAAAGTGAGTACAGCGGCGCGGTCAGTCCTCTGGCGGCGGCGATCAGTCGCGCACGGAATGAACCTCCGTTGGGTCGGATCGCTTGGGTTGTTTGGGTGGCGGACATCACGTTAGTTTACCCCCTTCATGTGACCTGGGTCGTGTGGATTTCCAGCATGTTCTGGCGGATGCTCAAGGGATGACGGTCATCTCGGGCAGTGTAGCGAAACCCTGATGAGGCATGGCTCAGGATGGGTCTCGAGCGGGTACGATGGGGGCACGCACATTCAAATTCAGGCTCGAGGTTCGTAAATGACTGAACAGTATTTTATTGGTGTCGATGGCGGCACGGAAAGTTTGCGGGCGGGCGTGTTTGACGCTCGAGGGAATCCGTTGGCGTTCGCCTCACGGCCTTATCCCACCGATTTCCCGAAACCATCCTGGGCCGAACAGCACCCGCAGGATTGGTGGCGTGCGCTCGGTCTGAGCGTGCGGCAGGCGGTGCTGGAATCTGGCGTGCCGACCTCGAGCATTGCCGCGATTTGTTTGGACACGACCTGTTGCAGCGTGGTGGCTTTGGACGCGGCAGGCGATCCGGTGCGGCCCGCGCTGATTTGGATGGATGTGCGTGCAGGTCATCAGGCCGCCAGGATTGCTGCGTGCGGCGATGATGCCTTGCGGGTGAATGGTTACGGGCCGGTCAGTGCCGAATGGCTCGCGCCGAAGGCGTTGTGGTTGCTCGAGAACGAACCTGAACATTTTAAGCAGGCGCGGTATGTCTGTGAGTATCAGGATTACCTGAATTTCAAACTGACCGGACGCATGGTGGCGAGCCTGAACAACGCCTCGATCCGTTGGTATTACGATGCCTCTCGAGGTGGTTTCCAGCGTTCGTTGTTCGAGCGTATCGGCCTGGGGGATCTGCTCGAGAAGTTTCCCAATGATGTCCTGCCGATGGGTGATGTGATCGGCCCGTTAACCTCGAGCGCCGCCGAGCATCTGGGTTTACTGGGTGGCACACCGGTCGTGCAGGGCGGTGCAGATGCGTTCGTGGCGATGGTCGGTTTGGGCGTGGTCAAACCTGGTCGGTTGGCGTTCATCACCGGCTCGAGCCACCTGCATTTGGGCCTTTCTGATAAAGCACTGCACGCCAAAGGCATTTGGGGCACGTACCCGGATGCGGTGGTGAAGGGCCTCTTTACCGTCGAGGGTGGTCAGACCAGCACCGGCAGCGTGATCGCTTGGTTGCGGCGGCTTCTGGGCGATTCTGGTGATTACTCGAGCCTGACCGAAGGTGCGAGCAAGTTGCCACCCGGATCGGAGGGTTTGATCGTGCTTGAGCATTTTCAGGGTAACCGCACGCCGCACACCGACCCGGATTCTCGAGGCGTGATCTCGGGCTTGACCTTGCGGCACGGCCCGGAGCATCTATTTCGGGCGGTGATCGAGGGCGTGGCTTTTGGAACAGAGGAGATTTTCGCCACGATGCGTAAGGCTGGGTACGTGCCCGAAGAATTCGTGATTTGCGGCGGAGCGACCCGATCCGACCTGTGGATGCAGATTCATGCCGATGTTTCCGGGGTTCCGTTGCGCCTCACCAAAGTCGCGGATGCGCCCGCGTTGGGCAGCGCGATCCTCGCCGCCGTTGGTGCTGGCGCGTTCTCAAGCATTCCTGAAGCATGCGAGCAGATGGTTGAATTCACCCGAAGCGTGGAACCCAACCTGAACGCTCACGCCGAGTATCAGCCGCTTCTCGCGGCATACCGGGCGACCTACACGAATTTGAAGGAAACACTGCATGTTCAAGCTCGGATTGGGGCTGGAGGCAATCAAAAACTCGAAGCTTGATGGTTGGGTTTTCACCCGCCTCACAATGAATCATGTGAGCCTGTGCACGAAATAACATGCAATTTTCACACTCGAGGGGGTAAACTCGTCTCATGAGAATTGTTTTGACCAGCATGAAGGGTGGTGTCGGCAAGACCACAACCGCAATCCATCTCGCCGCTTGGCTCGCACAGCGGGGCGAAACCCTCTTGATCGATGCCGATCCGGTCGAAGGGGCGCTCAGTTGGGCCGAGGCGGAAACCTTGCCGTTCACAATCTCGAACGAGGCGGGCGCGAAACCCAAAGATTACGAACACGTCGTTGTGGACACCCGAGGGCAACCGGATGCCAAATCCCTGCGGGCCTTCGCGGGCAAGGCCGATCTGGTCATCATCCCGACCACGCCGAGCCAATTGTCATTGACCACGCTCGAGCCGTTCCGTGATTCTTTCGAGGATTTCCCGTACCGCATTCTTTTGACGCTCGTGCCACCCGCACCATCACACGTCGGTGGGGACGCGCTCGAGCACCTGAAGGAAATGAAGCTCAAGACCTTCAAAACCGTGATTCCAAGGTTGGCGGCGTTCGACAAATCCGCCGGTAAGGGCCGCACCGTGCTCGAGGTGGCCGACAAGAACAAAGCTCGGGCCTGGGAAGCGATTGATGCACTGGGCAAGGAAATTCTTCGGGTTCGTTGATCCTCAAATCGGACCCAATAAATGCAGGTCAGCCCGGTGATTGCTACCGGGCCGCTTTTTTGTGGTTTCTCGAGGCTGATCTTATTGGTTCAATCGTAGTTGATCAGCATCAAATACCCGCCAATGGCGCAGGTGATCAATGCGGACAGAATCTTGATCGGCATGGATTCAAAGACGCTGCCATCCAAACTGTCGAACCACCAGTAGACGGTCAATGCGCTCACCAAGATGCCGCTGGCCCAGCCGATGCGTGTTGGAGTGTCTTTTGGGATGCCCATGCGCGAATGATACCGCACACCCGGCAGGCGTGGGAATGGGATAGACGTACCGCCCTGAATTCTCGTTTCGTGTGACCCAAATGAAGCAATCTTCAATACATAACTTGAGTGTGGTTGTGTTAAGATACCCCCATGAATGTAGAAGAGTTTGTTCGTCAAATGAAGGAGCAACACGGCGAATCGCTCAAGGACATGCCCTTGCCCGAAGGTGTCGAAGACTACTTGCGAGATCGCATCAAACTCGGCGATCTCGAGACTGTGATTTTCATGCAGAAACTCGCCTGGGTTTTCGGTGTGCAGACCGGGCAGGCCGCCGCAGCGCAGACCCAAGGCCAGGGCGCGGCGATGAACACCAAACGCATCGAAGCCTAACCTCATACCGATTGGCAAACGAAACTCGAGATACCAGTATCGGTGTCTCGAGTTTTGCTCTGGCTTGGTTTCAGTCCACCGTGCGGTAGTACACCGTCTTCACTTCACTGTAGGCCTGCAACGCATCCGGTCCGAGTTCACGTCCATAACCGGATTGTTTGAACCCACCAAAGGGTGTGGTGTACCGAACGCTCGAGTTGGAATTGATTGAAACCACGCCAGCCTCAACGGACCGGGCAATGCGCAAGGCTCGAGCGCCATCTCGCGTCCAGACGCTACCGGACAAACCGTAGATTGTGCTGTTGGCGAGTTCGATGGCTTCGGCCTCGGTATCGAATGGGATGATCGCGGTCACGGGTTCGAAAATTTCTTCTTGCGCCACCCGAGCATCTTTGTTGACCGGCCCGAGGATCATCGGTGGGAAGTAAAATCCTTTTCCGGTCGGCGCGGAACCTTGCAGCAAGACCTCGGCTGAGCCCGCAAGTTCAGTCACCCGTTCGCGTTGACGGCTCGAGATCAGCGGCCCCATGTCCACGTCACTGAATGGATCACCGGTCCGCCAAGCTTTTAGGATCGGTTCAAGATGCTCGAGGAATTTGTCCATCACATTGCGTTGAACCAGCAACCTCGAGCGGCAACAGCAGTCCTGTCCGGCATTGTCAAACACCGCTCCGGGAATGCTGGCCGCGACTGCCTCGAGATTTGCATCGTCAAAAATCATGCAGGCGCTTTTGCCACCCAACTCGAGCGTGACGCGCTTGACTGTATTGGCGGCTCGGGCGGCGATTTCGCGCCCAACATTGGTGCTGCCGGTGAAGGCGATCTTGCCAACATCGGGATGATCGACGAGCGCCTGTCCCGCAACCGCGCCGTAACCGACCACGACATTCAGCACGCCCTCGGGGAAACCAGCCTCGAGCGCAATCTTCTCGAGTTCTATCGCGGTCAGTGGCGTGAGTTCGGCGGGTTTGAGCACGCAGGTGTTGCCCGCCGCCAACGCTGGACCGAGCTTCCAGCTTGCCAGGTACAATGGGAAATTCCACGGTGTGATCAGACCAACCACACCAATCGGTTCGCGGAAAGTCATGGCGATGCCATCGACAACCGGAATCGTCTGACCGGTGTTGCGTTCGATGCCACCGGCATAATAGCGGAAGACGTTCGCCACCGCAGCGATTTCCCATCGCGCCCCGGCGAGCGGTTTGCCCGCATTTCGCGCCTCGAGTTCGGCGAGCCGTTCGAGGTTCGCATCGACCGCATCACCCAAGGCACGCAACAAATTGGCTCGAGCGGCTGGGGTCACAGCACGCCAGGCTGGGAAGGCTTTTTTGGCTTTGGTGACGGCGGCATCAACCTCGGCAATTCCGGCGGCTGGGATTTCGGCCAGAATGTTTTCAGTCGCAGGCTCGAGAACCGTAACAGTGTTCATGGTGCTACTCATAGCGGTGTGGTGTAGGCGCTGGTGATGCCACCGTCGGCCAGGAAGGTCGAACCGGTCGTGAAGCTCGAGTCATCGCTGGCGAGCCACAATGCGGCTCGAGCCATTTCGATGGCCTCACCGAAACGGCCCATCGGAATGTGCACCAATCGGCGCTGGCGTTTCTCTTCGGTGTCCAAATACTTCATCAACAATTCGGTGCGCAATGGGCCGGGACACAAAGCGTTCACCCGAATCCCTTGACGCGCATGAATCGCGGCAAGTTCTCGAGTCATTGAAAGCACAGCACCTTTGCTGGCGGTGTACGCCAGTTGTGGTGTGGCCGCACCGAGCACCGCGACGAAACTGGCGGTGTTGATGATACTGCCGCCACCTGCCCGCAGCATCGCTGGAATCGCGTACTTGCAACCAAAGAACACGCCTTTGACATTGATCGCCATCGTCAGATCCCAAACGTCCTCTTCGGTGTTGACCGCATCATCGTCTCGAGCGTGACTGATGCCCGCGTTGTTGAAAATCACATTCAGTTTGCCGAACGAATCCTCGGCGGCCTGAACCATGTTTCTCGAGTCTTCAGATTTTGAGACATCGGCTTTGGCGAAAACCGCTTCGCCGCCCGCCGCAATAATGCTCGAGACGACGGCTTTGCCCGCGTCCTCATTCATGTCCACGGCAACAACTTTTGCACCCTCCGCCGCGAACAAAATGGCGCTTTCCTTGCCGATACCGCTGCCTGCGCCGGTAATCAGCGCGACTTTTCCTTCGAGTCTCATGTGGCCTCCTGTCAGTTGACGGCTCTAGTTTAACTCGAGG
>JANOWZ010000327.1:0-2940 GCA_031418155.1 Deinococcales bacterium | reverse complement strand
GAGCAGTGCGCCACCGTGCTCACCGCCGCCACCACGGGCGTTCTCCCAATCCTCAGTTTCGTCATCGAGCAAACGCATCGCGCCCAACGCCTCGAGTGAACGCACCGCCTGGACCAACGCCCGCCGATGATCCAACGAGGTCATCGAACATTTTGAATGCGTTTCGATCTGATGCGAAAGTTCGGACAGACTGAACTGTTTCGCATCGCCCAAACGCAGGCCCAAATACTCGTGATACCAGAGTGTCCACGCCACGAACGCCGCCGCCTGAGGCGAACGCAAACCCGAAAAGGCGCGACCCGCCTCGGCGAAAGCGGGAGCCGCCACGAGTCGCAACGCGCCCGGCCCGGTCAGCACCGGCCAGCCCGCAACGCGCTCGAAAAAACGGCGCAACTCCATGCGCCACGCCATCGCCTCGCGGAAACCGTCACTGCCCTCGAGCAAGATGGGCTGCTCGAGCAAGGCACGCACCGAATTTTGCAATCCAGGCTGCACCATCCTTGCCGCCTGCGTCACACGCCCTCCATCAATTGCAGGCTCGCGCCACGCTCGAAATGCAAGACCCAATCGGGACCATGCACCACCGCCGGATCGGCTTCGAGTGTCACCTCGAGCACGTGGCCTTCGGGACCGGCGACCATGCCGCCACCCTGTTTGCCACCGCTGGCCCGTCCGAGATAGCCGACCAGATCGTGCAAACTTTCGATGTCCGCAAGCTCGAGGCCATCGAGTCGTAGTATGCCGCCTGCCGCCCGAAACAACGCCAGCAACCGCGCCTGCCGCGCCCGAAACGCATCCTGAGCCGCCAGCGCCGCCGCCCGAGCCTCCGGCGAAACCGTCCGAACCTGCGCCGTGTCCCGCGCCGCCACACGACCCTTCTGCACCGCGAACAACTCCACCGGCTCGAGCGATTCGTGCCAAACCCGACCAATCTCGAGCGGCGCATCACCAATCGCGTGCAACGGCGCGTTTAAACGCAACGCCTGCGCCAACCGTGCCCGAACCTCGACCAGATCATCGCCATCCTGCAATTCCTGCGCGAGTCCCGAAAAAAATCCGGCCCGACCCAAGCCCAACTCTCGGGTGCGATGCAACGCATCCACGAACGCCAGCACCCGAGTGACCGAGGCCCGCAAGGCCACAATCGCGTACTCGAGCCCATCGCCCGCATTCGCATCACGCGCAAACCAGCCCTGCATCGCCGAGAATTCCTGTTTGAACCGGGAAGCCGCCGCCGAACTCGAGAGCGACCCGCCCGAAACGGTCAGGCGTCCCGAACGTTCCTGCGCCACAGTCCGGGCCAAAACCTCAACATGCTCGAAGCTTGCGAACCAGTCCCGAACGCGACGGCCCGCGCCCGACAATTCCCGCGCCAAACGCTCCACGAACCCACGCACGACATCCTTGAACTCGAGGAAATCATCGCGCTCCTCGAGCGTCAAACGCCGTTCCAAATTCGAGGCGAGTTGCCGCACCTCCGACGAGAGCCGCACAAATTTCTGATGCGCGTCGTTCCATAACTGTTCAATCTCCTCTGAACCGCCACTGTTTTGCAACATGAACGAGACCGCCCCCAAATGCTCCTCGAGCCGCGACAAATCCCCAACCGGCGAAAGCACCTCGTCCTGGCGGGAATCCAAACCCTCCTCGAGAAAGCGTTCAATCGACAGACCACGCGGCGTGGCGAAATACAAATTGCGCCGCCGCGAATACTCTTGCAAGGTTCGCACCCGAGCCTGATCGCGGCGCAAATCCAAATTCTTCCACTCGACCAACGCCCCAAGATCAATCAAAACCTGATCCAAGTCGTAGCCAACGAACCCCTGCTCGAGCAACGCATCACGAACCTCCTCGGGTGGGATGGTGCTGCGTTGCAACAAATACTGATCGTAAAACACCCGCATGATCGCCCGGTACGTGCGGACCTTCTGCGCGGACAGGTAATTGAACTCCGTGAATCCCTCGAGCATCCCCAGAGTCTAACCTTGAACGCGCCACGCCGAACCGATTGGAAACTCAAATTCGGACAGTGATTCCGGTTTCATCGTGATGCTGTACCCAGGTGCTCGAGGTGCGACGTAATGCGCGTTCACAATCTCGCACGGATCAAGGAAATGTTCGTGCAAATGATCGACAAATTCCGTGACCGTATTCTCGAGGTGCCCCGCGATAGAAATGTAATTGAAGATCGAAAGGTGCGGCACGTACTCGCACAAGCCCACGCCGCCCGCGTGCGGACAGACCGGCACGCCGAATTTCGCCGCCATCAACATCACCGCAATGTTTTCGTTCACACCACCCATACGGGCACTGTCGATCTGACAGAACGAAATCGCGTTTGCCTGCAAGAGTTGCTTGAACAAAATTCGATTCTGCCCGTGTTCACCGGTTGCCACGCCAATGCCCAACTTGTCCATCGCTCGAGCAATCGCCGCGTGACCCAGAATGTCATCCGGGTTCGTCGGTTCCTCGATCCACAACGGTTTGAACTGCGCGAGGTGCTGCATCCACTCAATCGCCTGCGGCACATCCCAAACCTGATTCGCATCGACCATCAATTTGCGATCCCAACCGATCTCCTCCCGAATGATCCCAAGCCTGCGAATGTCATCCTCGAGATCGCGTCCAACCTTGACCTTGATGTGCGTCCAACCTTCTTGAATAGCCTCGCGGCACAAGCGGCGAATCTTGTCGTCCGGGTAGCCCAACCAACCCGCGCTCGTTGTGTAAGCCGGATGTCCACGCTCGAGCATTTCTACTTCACGTCGCGCTTTTGTCGGCTCGAGTTTACGCAGGATTTCCAACGCCTCGGCTGGCGTGAGCGCATCCGTCAAATAGCGGAAGTCCACGCAACGCACGACCTCTTCCGGCGTCATGTCCACCAGCAATTTCCAGACCGGTTTTTGCTCGAGTTTCGCCCACAAATCCCAGACGGCATTG
>JANOWZ010000326.1:0-2446 GCA_031418155.1 Deinococcales bacterium | reverse complement strand
GAAACGCTCGGAGAACCAGTGATTGCCACAACGCCAAACGGTTACGCGCTGGGCAACCTGACCTCCGATGTCGAACTGTTCTTGCTCAAGCCCGAAACGAATCGCTGGCGCGGCCTGTACCTCGAAGGACTCGAGGCCCGTGACGAACATGCTCGAGGGGCCGTCTATGCGGCGCTGCTGAGTGCGACCCGAAAATTGCTCGAGGTGGGTGCAGCGAACAGCAGCGAGGCCAGCGTAGAAGCGGTGCGCACCTCGCGCCTGCTGATTCGCGCCGACCCGTACAACCCGGATTTTCTCGAGGTGCACCTGCGGGCCTTGCAGATCAGCGGCAACCGCCGCAGCCTGACCCGCGCCTTCGAGGAGGCGCGGCAGCGGATGCTCGAGGTTGGCGAAGGCTTGCCACAGAATTGGTCGGCGTTCCTCGAGTCCAGAACCCTCGCCCTGAACTCATCGGGTTCTGTCAGGATCAAGTGAATACAAGGAGGCTTTTATGCGTGACCACTTCAAGGCCGTGATGCCCGTGCTGCTGGCCGTACTCGTGGGTTGCCCGACCCAGCCCGATCCCGTCGTTCCACCACCAACCGGCAGCACCGACACCCTGCTCGGCACGGTGATCGTGATCGGCAACGAACGCTACGATTTCAACGCCGACACCAGCACGCCGGACAACCCGGTGGCGGGCGCAAGTTTCTCCCGGCAGACCGGCACGCAAACCATCCCGAGCGATCCGTTCTCGAGCCTGCGCGAAAAATGCTTCGACACCAGCGTAGGCGCAGCCACGACCCTGTTCACGTCACTGAAACTCGAGCTTCCATCCGGCACACCCATCGAGGCGGGCTCGAGCATCACCCTGTCCGGTGGTGTCGTTGCCTTCGGCACGCTCTCGAGGACCGCGTTGGGGCAGTACAGTCCCGCCAGTACCCTGCCCAAGGCGGTTCCGAAGACGCTGCTGGTGACTGTCCCCGGTGCGAGCGGTGGTTTCCCGGCGACCAGTGACAACATCTCGAGTATGAGCATCGAGAACATGCGGCCCAACGGATTCAAGGTCAACGAACCACCGATTGGTCAGCAAGGCGATTTGAACGATTCCGATATCACCCGAAGGTGGACTCCGGGGCCGGTCTCGGCGGCAGGCTCTAGCAGCGTGGTCATCATGGAGTTTTACAGCGCTGAACAGCGTGACAACCGCGTGGCCTGCCTAGCCAACGACGACGGCGAATTCATCTTTAAGGCGTCCGATCCGACTTATGCTCAACTCAAGGTTGGACAGGTTAACCCCCCCAAGGTGCGCTTTGAATCCTCGGCCCGCGCGGTGGCACGGGTGCAGAAAGTCAACGCAAATTCTTACCTGACGACCGTCTTGGTAGATCGCACGGTGGCCGTTCCGCCCATTTAAGAATCCGAGTCACATCTCAATCCAAACCTCGAGCGGGGCATTCATTGCCTCGCTTTTGCATCTCGTGCTGAGGGTGCGCAAAAACCTGGTTTTTCCTGACCGAGCACTGACTGGACCGGGCGGACACTCTGAGCACAAGGAGGCACACATGAACACGAATCAAACCGGCCATTCCGTCCAGAAGCCCTCGAGTCAAACCCAGGAGGTCCGTATGAAAAAGTTCAACTCCAACCTCAGGTACGCCATCGCCCCGCTGCTCGCCGCCTTCCTGATGGCGTGTGGCACACCATCGGGCCAACCGCAAACGCAATCGCCAAACGATCCGTTCTTTGAGGCCAAAAACACCTTCGGCAGCGAACCACCGCCCGGTGCGGCCATCGTCTCGAGCGAGGAATTCAAGAAAGTTTTCACCGAGCAAAACGCCAAATTCTTCACCAAGGCCGACCTCGAGAAGATCCGGGTGGACGAAGAAAAACGCAACAGCGAAAACGAGGCCGTGGTTCAGAATTACGTCCAGGCCCATCCCGAGGCGGCGAACCTGCTGCTTGAAACCGACGAGGACAAAATCAATGGCGACGGCGACCACCTCAAGAACATTGCCGAGGGCCAATCGGTTGTGACGCTCGGACGGCGCTCGAGGCTTGCAGCCCTGGCGAGCAACATCACGGTCTTTCCAACAAAAGCCAATCAGCTTGCTTTGTACGAGGCGGGCCTGAGCAACCTGCGGGCGTTTCTGGACGAGAAACTCAACAAGGACTACTCGTTTGAGCAACTGGGTTTGGCGACACTCGAGCAGGCCAAGAACCTGTCCACAGAGGCGCTGCTGGTGCAGAACAACCAACTCCTGACCATTGCCGATCAGTACAGCATTCGGGATTACGCACGTTACGTGTTGTACAACCCAGAAGATCCGAAAAACGAAAAAGGAGCCGCCAACCAACTTGACCGCAATCAAGTAGGAGCCTGCAAAACACCGAGTGCGGGCGGCGTGTACGCGAACTTCGATTGGCCCCTGAAGAAATTCACCAGCAGCGTCAAACAACAAGGCAT
>JANOWZ010000325.1:0-3405 GCA_031418155.1 Deinococcales bacterium | reverse complement strand
AGGGGTATTACTACAAGCCGCGCATCGACCGTGAGGTGCTGGCGTTGCATCACGAGGGCATCATCGCCATGAGTGGATGTTTGGGGGCCGAAGTCCCGAACCTGATTTTGCAGGACCGTCTCGAGGACGCTGAGGCGCGATTGCGCTGGTACTTGGATGTCTTCAAGGACGATTACTACATCGAGATTCAGAACCACGGCCTGCCCGAGCAGCACAAGGTCAATCCGATCCTGAAAGCCTGGGCGCAAAAGTATGGTGTCGGCATGGTTGCCACGAACGATGGGCATTACGTGCGTCACGAGGATGCCTTCGCGCACGAGACACTGTTGGCCATTCAGACCAAAGCCCTGATGAGCGAGGAGAAACGTTTCAAGTTTCCCTGCAACGATTTTTATGTGAAAACCCGTGACGAGATGGAGAAGATGCTGCCTGCCAGCGAATGGGGCGAGGAGATCTTCGACAACTCGTATGTGATCGCCGACAAGTGCAACCTCGAGCTTCCAATCGGCAACAAGCGCGTCTATCAAATGCCCGCGCTGCCGATTCCCGAGGGCCGCACGATGGACGAGGAATTGCGTGTCCAAGTCTACGAGGGTTTGAACGTTAGGTTTCCAGAATTGATGACGATTGAGGTCTGGCGCGAGTACGCGACCTCGAGTTTTGAGAAATTGAGCCCCGGTCAGAACGCTCGAGTTGTGGCACGAATTCCAGGATTTGAAATTGAGAGCGCAAATCTCGAGACGTTGATCCTTTTGGTGGCGTACATGGCGACCGAATGGGTCGAACAGTATCGCGGTGAGAAGTACACGCAGTATCCCGGCTTAGACGCGCTTGAGGCGAATGAAGCCACTCGAGAACGCATGGCGCACGCGCTGGTGATTTTGCGTCGTGCTGAGTACGAGTGCGGCGTGATCGTGCGCATGGGCTTCCCGGATTACTTCTTGATCGTCGCGGATTTCATCAACTGGGCCAAAGCGCAAAACATTCGTGTCGGTCCCGGACGTGGTTCGGGCGCGGGATCGTTGGTCGCGTATTCCTTAAGCATCACCAACTTGGACCCGCTGCATTACGGCCTGCTGTTCGAGCGGTTCTTGAATCCAGACCGCATTTCGATGCCAGATTTCGACGTGGATTTTTCGGACACGCGCCGCAACGAAGTGATCGAATACGTGCGCAACAAGTACGGCGACGACAAGGTGGCGATGATCGCCACCTACGGAACCATGAGTTCTCGAGCGTGCTTCAAAGATGTTGCGCGGGTGATGGAGTTGCCGTTCGCCGATGCCGACAAACTTTCCAAACTTGTGCCGGTGGTATTCGGTCGTGCCCTGACGCTGGAAAGAGCGCGTGAAACCGTGCCGGATATTCAGCAGATGTTGAACGAAAACGCCAAAGCCCGCGAAGTCTTCGAGATCGCACAATCGCTTGAGGGCTTGACGCGACACTCGAGCGTTCACGCTTCAGGCGTGGTGATTGGCCGTGAACGCCTCGACAATATTGTTCCGTTGATGCGTGACAACTCCGGTGAGGGTGTCGTCTGTCAATTCGACATGAGCAGCGTTGAAGACATCGGCCTGATCAAGATGGACTTCCTCGGATTGCGCACACTCTCGTTTCTTGAAGAGGCCATGCGCATCGTCAAGGAATCCAAAGGCGTTGTGATCGAACCAGATGATTTCCCCATCGATGATGCGAAAACCTATGAATTGATCTCGAGGGGCGAGACCAAAGGAGTGTTCCAACTCGAGGGTGGTGGTATCACGGATGCTGCAAAGAAACTTAAACCGCGTCGCATCGAGGATGTCAATGCGCTCTCGGCGCTCTACCGTCCGGGACCGATGGAGAACATTCCAACGTACATCGAACGCCATCACGGACGCGAAGAAGTCAACTTCAACGATTTTCCATCGTGTGCGCAATACCTCGAGGAAATCTTGCGCGAAACGTATGGCATTCCGGTGTATCAAGAACAGATCATGCAGATCGCCAGCGCAGTTGCCGGGTACTCCCTTGGGCAGGCGGATTTGTTGCGCCGCGCGATGGGCAAGAAAAAAGTTGAAGAGATGGTTAAAGAACGCGCCAAGTTCCTCGAGGGTTCCAAAGCCGCGAACAACATTCCCAAAGATGAGGCGAGCAACCTGTTCGATTTGCTCGAGAAGTTCGCCAACTATGGATTTAATAAATCCCATTCTGCTGCTTATGCGTTCATCTCGTTTCAAACTGCATACATCAAGGCGCACTTTCCAGTCGAGTTTATGGCCGCCCTCCTGACCGTTGAACGCAAGGATTCGGACAAGGTGGCCGAGTACATCAGCGATGCGCGAAACATCAAACTCGAGACTGGAAATCGTATCGAAGTCTTGCCGCCAGACATCAATATTTCTGGCCCGGATTTCAAAGTCGATGGCGAAAAAATCCTCTTCGGATTGCTGGCGGTGAAAAACTTGGGCGATGGTGCGGTGGCAGAAATTCTCGAGGAACGCAACAAGGGGGGCAAGTTCAAATCGCTCGCAGATTTCTGTTCACGCACCCGAGCTGCTGGCCTCAACCGCCGTGCGCTCGAGACTTTGGTCAAGGCCGGTGCATTCGATGCGTTCGGACCTCGAGACAGCGTGCTCGACTCCGTGGAAGAAGCGTTGGGTTACGCGGCAGGCCAAGCGAACATGGCCTCACAGGGCATGGATTCGTTGTTTGGCATGGCGACGATTGCGCCGGAACCAAAATTGCGCGAGATCCCCACCCCGCAATCTGAGGACCAGGCTCGAGCACGTGCGATCAAGCTCTTGCAAGACGAGAAAGACGCGGTTGGATTGTACGTGACCGGGCATCCGTTGCAGCACTACCCTGGAATGCTAGAAGCGGCCAGTACGAAATCAGGCGCAATTGAGGCGTGGTTTCACGGCTCGAGCGTTCCGGCTGGGTTCCGTGGGCGCAAACGGGCGTTGCTGGCTGGGATGATCTCGGGTGTGCAACGCAAACCCACCAAATCCGGTGGCATGATGGCGCGGTTTATTTTGACCGATGACACCTCGAGCGTCGAGTTGGTCGCGTTTTCTCGGGCCTACGAAAAAATCAACCTTAAACTCGGCGAGGACGTGCCCGCACTGGTGATCGTTGAGGTCGAACCGGACGGTGAAACCGTGCGCATCACCGCTGAGGAGGTCATCCCCTATGACGAGACCCGAGACATGCCGAAAGTCTTGTTTGCCGACTTGGATTTGGACGACGTGGCGAGCGAGGGCATCGAACACCTGGATGCAATTCTGCAAGAACAAGACGGCGTGACCAGCGTGCCGATTCGTTTGCGGGTGCATTCCCAAGGCGCGTATGAACTCTGGGAATTGAAGGCCCGAGCCACCACCGACATGCCCGAAATCCTGGCCCGAGAATGCCCGTGGTTGCGCT
>JANOWZ010000324.1:0-4154 GCA_031418155.1 Deinococcales bacterium | reverse complement strand
TTACCAACCCAGGCGTGCGACCAGCCACCCACATCGTGTAACACACGTGGGACGTGATGCCTCCCGCCAAAACCCACGCAACTCATCCACTGACAACACCACCAGATTCGCCAACCAATGTCCCTTTACCCAAGCCCACAGCAACTCAATCGGATTCAACTTCTTGGCCCCACACCAGCACCTGACGGGCTTGGGCCGCTCCGGTGCGTAAGCAGGTAAAAACACGATCTCAAGTCGATCAGTTTCTTCCACGAATTTCACGATCTCAGCATTCCGATGCAACCGTGAATTATCCAGCACCATCACCACGTTTCCAGGCACTCGAGCCAGCACGCTTTCCAAAAACGCTTTGAAACCCAAATTGTTCATCGAATCCGTTGTTGCTTGAGCGAAGATTTCGCCATTCCAAGAAACTCCACCAACTACGTTCAAACGAGTTCGTTTTCCGTTCGCACTCATCACCGGTGTCACACCTTTCAAACCCCACGTGTGCGTGACGCTACTCTCGAGCGTTGATCCGGTCTCGTCACCGAAAATCACCGTCCAGCCTTGCTTGCTCGTAAAACAGCACCTGACGGGCTACTCGCGCTGCTCGAATTTTTTTTGAGATCAGGCAAGCTTTCACGCTCCCAAGCTTGAATCTTGGTTTCATCGCGTTTCATGTTTCGCTTCTTGACCCTAAACATGCACCTGACGGGCAGGGTCGCTTGTGTGGTTTTTGTGGACTCAACCCGAGTTCTTTCATCATCACTCCAACGTGATCTGCTGTGTAGGTCAAGCCGAACGTGGTTTCGATCAGTGCGGCGGCTCGAGCGCAAGTCCAGTTATTGCTGGGGAATCCGTGAACGAGAGCACCTTGTAGGATCATGGTTTTGAACTCCTCGAGTTGCTCAGCACTGATGTTTTTGCCTGGGCCGGGGTGTGGTTTTGCTTTGGCTCCAGTTATTCCTTGCCTGTCAAAAATGGCTTTCCATTCGTAAGCGGTTTGACGGGCGACACCAAGATCGAGTGCGATTTCTGCTGGTGGGAAGCCAACGTCGAGCATTTCGAAAGCACGGGTGTGGCGTTCTTCGAGTTGGGATTTGGTCAGTCGTGATGGGGTCCAAGGCATGGTGGATTCTACAATTTTGTCAGGCTGAAAATATCGGAGTCAATAGCATTCTGTAGCACAGGTTCCACCTCAACGAGGCGAACATTACAACCTCGGAGTTGTCGTTAGTGATTCGCATTGGCTGAAGTTTTTGACGGTTTTGTTTGGGTGTCTCGAAAATCTATTTGACCAAATAGTGTTCAGTTCTCGAGTACCAAGAAGTGCCAGACTTCTCGCACGGACCTACTCTGAGACATTGACTCTGGAAGCCCACCAACCAGCATGGGCTTCCAGAAACGACTTGAGGTTCAGTTCGCGTACGCCTCAAACTCGTAAATCGAGTAGGCATACGGTGTGCCGCGCTGCTGACACAAGACCCGCACGAAACGCTTGTTCGTCTGCGGAAAGGTGATGTCGTTCACGCCACCCGCGCCGGTGGTGGTTGTATAGACGGTCGTCCAATTCGCGTCGTCGCTCGAGACTTGAATCTGGAAGGATTTCCCGTAGGCCGCCTCCCAGCGCAATGTCACCCGCCCGATGTTGACGGGTTGGCCCAGGTCGAGCCGCAACCATTGCGCGTCACTCTGGGTGGACTCCCAACGGGTGCGCAGGTCGCCATCGACCACGGATCGCGCCGGATTGCCGGAGTTCGTCTGCACGCTCGAGGCGACGGCACTCGCGGCATAGGCGAGGTTGCTCGGGTTCAGGTTTGGCGGTTGATACGCGACGTTGATGCCGTTGATCAGCGTGCGAGTGCCGCTGTAGGAAATCGTGCCGTTGGCTGGCGTGACCAAAACCATCACGGCCTCGTCTGCTGGGATGCTGATGCTCGGTGAGCCCGAAACGTTGCGGACCAGGAACTGTCCAGTGATCGGGTTGAACAAATCTTTTGAACCCGTGACCGGCACAGCAACGTTCTGGGCGGTCGAGAACGGGTTGTAATAAAGGTACGTCGGGTAAGTGTTGTCCGAGTAAAAATCGAGCGCGTTCAGGTCAATCTGCCAGATCTTGCCGACGTTGCTGGGTTTAAAAATCGCCCCGAACAATCCAGCATGTGCGCCACCGTACAAGCCCAAGTCTTTAGTGTATTCGTTCAAACCAAAGATCGCACGATAGCGGTGTGGATCGCCAGTTGCTCGAGGCGATTGACCATCCTCGGTTTTACGCAGCCCTTCGTAAGGCACGACTTTCTCTGGCGCAGTGATGAATGTACTGCCGTGATACTGGTTGAGTTGATTCATCTGATCGGCGTAAAAGAACCGGCCAGCATTGCTGACGTTCAAGAAAAAGCGTCCCAGAGCTCGAGCGTAACGGTGATCGTATTTGACGGTCGGGGCGAGGAACGCCGTCAGGAAGGTGTTCATCGCAAAGCCGTAGCCACCGCCGTCGGTCGTGCTGCCCTGCACGCCGAAGACATCGTAGCCGCTCCATTGCTCCTGAATCGTGCCCCATCCGGCGTGACCGCTCGAGCTTGCTTGCAACAGGAAATCGAACAGCTTGCTGACATCGTAATTCGTGCCCTGCTCGGCGTTCAACCTTGCCGCCACGTATGGTCCGAGCAAGATTTGCCACTCGTAATACGGGTTGATGGTCGTGTTCTGGTAGTAGTTCATGGCCCATTTCGCGCCATCAAGGTACTTGGCATCACCGTACTTCTTGTAGGCCCAGTATTCGACAAGCGCCGTGACCAGCCCAGCATCGCGCTCCTTGTGCGAAGGATCATCAAAGACTTGATTGGTGACGTGATCGAAGGCGGTGTGGTTGAAATCTGGGTTGCTGCCGCCGATGGCTTGCAGCATCTCGTACTGGTCGTCGGCCACGGTACGTGTGGCGTTTTGCAACCACGGCACGCTCGGATACCGGGTCGCCAGCATGTAGGTGAACGGCAGGGCGTGGTGGTCGTACCACCAGGAGGTGTTGTACTTGGCAATCGCTTTGTCGGGATGCCCGACATCGTAGACCGTTTTGTGAGGCGCGTTCTTGTTGTAAAACGTCTCGAGCCTCGAGACCCAATCGACCTCGTTTGCACCGCTCTTCGGAAACCGGGTTTTATCGACTCCGACCAGTGTCGCGCTGAGCACGGCGGGAATCGGAATGATCGCCTCCTGCAACCCATTCGTGATCGCTCGGGTGTCACCGATGTAGGCGGGCATGGCGAAGGTCTGCGAGGTCATGTTGTAATGGGTGTCGTCGTAACGTAACGTCCACGGATTGTTGTTGTCCTTGAACGCATAACTGTCAAAATCTCGAGCGCGTTGCGCCCAGTCAAATTGAGCCCACGGTGCGGGTTCCTTCGGGAAACGTTCGATCTGCCAGAGTGGAACTTGCGCAATCAGTTTGGGATTGCCAACGAGTTGTGCTTTGAGCGTGCTCGAGTTTGAACCGCCCGAATTTGGGTTACTCGAATTCGTGCTCGAGTTGCTGGTGCAGGCGACCAATGCCGCGACGATACACGCGATGCTTGGG
Organism: Deinococcales bacterium; assembly: GCA_031418155.1. Taxonomy (GTDB): domain Bacteria; phylum Deinococcota; class Deinococci; order Deinococcales; family JAAFIG01; genus JANOWZ01. Next base: position 598 of record JANOWZ010000324.1, on the reverse strand, counting down.
ACGATGGGAAGACGCATGTTGAACTCCTTGAATGGCGTCCGTCTTGTGGTGACGGTCTCGAGGAAAAATGGTTTTATGGGTCAGTTCTTCACATCCTCCTTTCGGCTGATTGAACTGTCGTGCAGACTTTCCGCTTTGGAGTGAAGGAAGTAATGAACGTAATCGCCAACCAGCAAATGCCTCGGCGCAACGTCCTCGACAATTTCGGGAAAGCGTCCGACCGGCTCGAGGAAGCGATTATCGGTCGAGTCATCGTTCACAGTGCTGACCTCACCGACCAGCACTCGAGCGTCCTCAGCCCAGAACTTGTGATACAACCTCGTCGGTAAAGTGATGCTCTCGCCGGGAGCGAGCCGCACAATGCCACCAGCCTCGAGAATGCGCTGCACGCCATCACAGGTCACGCTGACCTCACGGCTCGAGAGACCATCCTGATCGTCCGCCCAGTGAAGTTCGAGTGCCAACGTACCACCGCCACGGTTGATGATGTCCTCTGTTTTACGGTGGTGAAAGTGTGTCGGTGTGACCTGCCCTTCGGCGACCACGAGGAGTTTCTCGGCGTAAAGCTTGCCCGTGCCACGCTCGAGGTCGGTCAGGT
>JANOWZ010000323.1:0-1730 GCA_031418155.1 Deinococcales bacterium | reverse complement strand
TTTGAACCGCCGCGTTCGCTTTGGGTTTGGTCGGCGGGGCCAGCACGATCCCGGATGGCGGCAGTTTCTTTTTCACCTTCAACCCGATTCTCTGAACACTTCTGGACCTTCAAGGACCGCCTGGATCGCCTCGAGCAGCGTGTCGAAAGCGACGGGTTTGACCAGAAACAGGTCCGCGTTCGCCGCTTGTCCACGGTCCTCGGATTCGTCCCTGCCGGAAAGCACGATCACCCGTGGGCGTGGACTGAGCATACACAGGCGGGCCAACGTCTCGAAGCCGCTCAGTCCGGGCACCATCAAATCCAGCAGCACCAAATCGGGCGCTTGCCGTTTTGCAGCCTCGAGTCCGGCCTCGCCGTTCTCGACCGTTTCGACCTTGTAGCCAGCCATGCCAAGACCGCGCCGCATCAGGCTGCGCATTCCGGGTTCGTCGTCGATCACCAATACGCGATGAGCGACTGTGGAATCTGAAATCATGTGAGGTCGATGACTGTCATGACGGTACTGTACGCTTATTTTTGGGCTCTGCGAGCGGTCCGACACCGACACCGACACCGACACCGACACGTTAAATCGTATTTCTCAATTCTGGAAACTTCATAAAAGATCAAAAGCGGGCGAGAAAGCCATCAAAAGCGAAGCTCGAGCGGAAGCGAAACACACTCGAGCGTTTGGTGGTTACTCAGCTTTCATTCAGTTTCGCTTCAGCTTACGAACAGTCCTCGAGAATAAGTTTTATCCAGGGGCGGCAAATGCTGCGAGGCCCCGATCCAGGTTGCTCCTCGGGTTTCATCGGCAAGTCCACGGAATGTGCCGACAACACCCGTTACCCGCGAATCATCACGTCGGTATGAACGCGGGATTTTGTGGCGTGAACACGACCCCAAAAGGAGCAACCCATGTTCGGAATCGGTGGAACACAAATCATCATCTTGGTCATTGGCCTTGTGATTTTTTGGGCCATACGCCCGCCAGAACTCGGCAAGGGACCAACCGGCATCCGAGAATCCAAAAAGGATGCCAACGACCTGCGCCATGATCTCGAGGATTCGCTCGAGGACAAATCGTTGGTCCTCAAACCCCCGTCGAGAGGAGCGAATAAACTCAAGCGTTGAACCTCGAGCCCGCGTCACGTTTCGCGGCTCCGATTCAGGGCGTTTGGGCGGCACAGACACGGTTTCGTCCGTCACGTTTCGCCCGGTACATCTGGGAGTCTGCCAAGGCGAGCGCAACCGATGGTGAATCCGAACCGGAGGTGGCGACCGAAACCCCGATGCTGAGCGTCACGCTCAGGCCAGACGCGAGTGAGCACCAATCGAAGACCTCAACCGTCCTGCGCAGGCGCTCGCAAGTGTCCATTGCGGCGCGGTGGGCCAATCCCGGCAGCACGACCACGAACTCCTCACCACCGAACCGGGCGGCCAGGTCTGTGACACGACAGTGTGCGAGCAGAATCGCACCCATTTCCCGCAGGACGGCATCGCCCATCGCGTGACCGTAACGGTCGTTGACGCCCTTGAAATGATCGATGTCTGCCACCGCCAGCGCCAGCGTTTCGCCGCTGGCACACGCCCGGTCGAATGCGAGTGCGATGTGTTCGTCCAGGGCCAGACGGTTCGGCAGGCCGGTCAGCGCATCAAGAAATGCGAGACGTTCGAGCAATTCTATCCGTGACCGCAGGTTCGAGTTTTCAGCCTCGAGCATCACTGCGCGTTGGCGTTGAGTCGTTC
>JANOWZ010000322.1:0-5873 GCA_031418155.1 Deinococcales bacterium | reverse complement strand
CCCGATTTGCAAAACACCTTGCCACCATTTTGCGTAAAATCCTCAATCCAATCGCTCGCCTGCAAACCGTAACGTTCATATGCTCGAGACAGGGCCGTTAGGGAATGTTGATCTGGGTTGGCAGGCATCAGTGGTTCTCAGCATAGCCTGACACAATCTTCCGGCCGCAAAACCCGTAGCCTCGAGCCATGAAACCATTCCTGATCGCGCTGCTGATTGGCCTGCTGACCACCGCGAGTGCCGCCAGCATCTTCGAGTTCAACACGGCCAGTAGCAACTGGTTCGTGCGCAACGATGGGGTCATGGGAGGCATCTCGAGCAGCCAATTCTCGATTGGCAACGGCACGCTGAAATTCTCGGGCCGCATTCGCCTCGAAAACGACGGTGGTTTCGCAGGCATTCGTTCGTATCCGACACCCAGCAACCTCGGCGGTTTCAAAGGCATCAGCTTGCGCGTGCGTGGCGATGGCAAACGCTACGCCGTGCAACTCGTGACCTCGAGCGCCCCCCGCGTCACGTACCGGGCGGTCTTTTCGACCACGGTTGGCAAATGGCGCGAAGTGTTCGTGCCGTTCACGGCGTTTCGACCCACACGCTCCGGGAACCTGCTGCGCGGCCCTGCCTTGAACACCCGCAGCATCGAACGGTACGGCCTGACGGTCGGCAATGGACGGGCCGAGAATTTCAGTTGCGAAGTGGATTGGATTCGCGCCTATTAAAACGTTTCTCGGGCATTCAAGGCGCGACTTGACCAACCCGAACCGCCACATCCGCACGCGGGTCTTCGGTTGCGGCAAGACGACGCGCCTCGAGCGCCTCTGACTTGCGACCCAAACCCTCGAGCGCCATCGCCAAGGCCAAATTGATCTCGGTGCTGTTCGCGTACCCCTTTAGCGATGCAAGCGCCACGCGTCGCGTCTTCTCGAACGCACCCACACGGTTCCAAGCCGTGAACGCCTCATGCTGATACCAAAAATGTCGGGCAGGCAACCCGGCCCGCAGCGATTGATCGAACGCCTCCGCCGCAGCCTTTGGCAACCCCAACAGCAAACGCGACACGCCCAAACCCCACCAGGCAAACGCATCAGTCGGCACGACCCGCACACGCGCCTGAGCCCACACCATGAGTCGCTCGAGGTTCGCCAACCGTGACCAATCCTTGCCGAGCAGCAATGCCACCCGAGCCGCCTGCGCGGGCCGAAACGCAATCACGAATTCCGCGTTGTACGGTCTGGACATGCGTTCAAAAGCGGCATCGGAATACCGCACCTTCGGACCAAACATCGAATCGCCAACAATGAAGCCTGAAGCATCAAAGCCATGCACCACCCGGAAATGTCCGATGTCATCCTTTGGCGATTGCGTCTGATGCGTGACCACCGGAAAGCCAGCCCGCAATGCCTGACGCAACAAAGCCGGGGTCAACAACCAACGCCGAACGGTTCGCAACCCCTGACGCTCGAGGAAGGCCGTTAATTCTGGTACGGTCACGTTCTTGTCACGGTACGTACCTTTGAGGGCCGCCGCCGAGGTTGCCTGCGAAACCCGAATGCCAAACAACGACAACAGCATTTTGGCCGTGACCGGACCGCAATTGTTCAAACGTTGGTACTCGAAACCCAGATTCCCCGGAAGTGAAAACGCCGCCTGCGCCGACACGGAAGGAACGCACAGCAGGCAAAAGGAGAGGATCACCAAGATTTTGGAAACGTGCATGACAGAGCCTAAAGCCCGAGCGGGTTTGGAACAGTGAACAACATCATTGAGATGAAACGGTTCGCGCACCGCTCGGGCCGAGACCCTGTTGGTGGGATACTCAGCATTCGTTGTGTTCGAGCGCGAAGAGGCCAGCATTGACCCGTGACCGACCCGGAGGGGGTTCAATTGTAGACGCGGCAGGAGCATGATTTTGAAAAGAATTTAGACTGAACCTGTGCGGTTTTCGATGCGAGCAATCCTGATTTCAACCATACTCTGTGGCGCTGTGGCCGCCCAAGTCCCGCAGGTCAATCACGTCCGGGAACATTTGCGGCTCGAGCCGAGACTGCCGGAACCGGAAGTGCCAGCACAACCAACTCCCGCACAACCAACTCCCGCACAACCAACTCCCGCACAACCAACTCCCGCACAACCAACTCCCGCACAACCAGCACCCCCAAACGCACCGACCGTGCATCCCCTCGAGTTGCTGATCGTTCAAACCGAACCCGAACTGCAAAACGGACGGCTGGTCGAGGTGCGGTCCGAGCGCCGCCTTCGCTTCCCCACGCCCAGCGTCAACATCTCGAGGGCACGACAACAAGCCTCCAACGGCATCGAAAAGAAACTGCAACAATGGGCCACAAATCTCAAACAGGCCGTGCCCAGCGATGCACGCTTCTACCGCACTCAAGGCACATGGATCGCCCGACAACGCAGCAAATGGCAAATCGACCTGCCCGCAACCCGCGCCAACATTCAGAAGGCATTGCGAAACAACACCAGCACCGTCACGGCAGGCCTGCGCCAAACACCACCGAAACGCAGCGTACCAGACCTGTATCGCCAAGGTATCCGCAACCACTTCGGCAGTGGAAGCTCCAATTTTGCGGGCAGCCCAAGCTACCGCGTGCAAAACATCATCGCCGCCGCCAAACAACTCGATGCGCGTTACCTGCAACGCAACGCCGTGTTCAACTTCAACTCGAGCATTCGCCTGAACAGCCAATCAGGATTCGTGCTCGGCAACATCATTCGTGGTCAGAACCTGTCCAAAGAACTCGGCGGCGGCATCTGCCAAGTCAGCAGCACCGTTTGGCGGGCCGCCTACGCCTCTGGCCTGCCGATCCTCGAGCGGCATCAGCACAGTTATCGCGTCTCGTATTACGATCCGCCCGGTTTTGAGGCCACCGTGTTCGCCCCCAGCAAAAACCTGCGTTTTGGTAACGACACCAGTGCCACACTCTGGATTCAACTCGAATGGGACACCAAGATGGGAACGCTCGAGTTGCATCTTTTCGGTGTGCGTCCCGAACGCAAGACACGGATTTCCGAACCGCGCATCAGCAATGAACGCCCCGCACCCAAAGACCGTTTCGTTCCCGATCCAACCGTCACACTTGGAGAGGTGCAAATTGTCAGTGGGGCCGAACAAGGCATGCAAACCCGCATTGATCGCGTTGTCCAATACGACACCGGTCAGGTCCGCCGCGACACCACCCAAAGCCGTTACGTCCCCTGGGGAGCCATTTACGCCCTGAACCCAAAGGACCCTCGGATCAAACAAAAAAAGCGGCCAAAATGACCGCTTTCCATCCCGAACAAATTGCTTTGAACACTTACTTTGCTGGTGGCAACAACACCGAATCAATCACGTGAATCACACCGTTGCTAGCGGCAACATCGACAGCAGTCACATTGGCGTTGTTCACCATGACTTTTCCACCCTTAACCGTCACACGAACGGTTGCACCATTGACCGTACCAACATTTTTGCCATTCAGCTTGACAACATCGCCACTTAAAACCTTACCGGCGACAACATGGTACGTTAAAATGCTAACCAATTGGGACTTATTTTCGGGCTTTAACAGGCTTTCAACCGTTCCGGCTGGCAATTTAGCGAAAGCCGCATTGGTTGGTGCAAAAACCGTGAAAGGACCATCGCTTGAGAGTGTATCAACCAGGTCACCGGCCTGAACAGCGGCAACCAATGTCGAAAAGGTTTCATTTCCTGCGGCAACATCCACGATTGTACCGGGTGCAGTTTGAGCCACCACCGTAGATGCTAGAACGAGGGCCAAACCGAGGCTCGCAAATTTGTTCATATTTTCCTCCGAGCATCATTCTATTTGAATCGGAAGTTCCGATTACGCATGGCGATACCAAGTAATTGTGCCTTAACCACATCTCGGCCTTGAAAGTGCTCGAGATTACAAAGTTAAACTGCAAAATGGACCGTTTTTCACACCACTCAGGATCATTCTCGAGGTGGCATCCCGGAGTTCAAACGAAACCGAACACCTTCTCGAACCATCGTGCCGAAAAGCGCAAACGGTTCCCAAGGTCGCCACAGGGTCTTATCTCGAGCGGCCGTGGTGGCGCAGAGCACATTGTCACCAATTCATGTGGGCAAGCCATGCATCTTCTCAAGATCCCCATTTGTGCTGCTCCACTCAACGGCGTATCCTTTTCTGGAAGAAAGTTTGAAAGGGAGGGGATCACATGGAATTTCGTCGTCTGGGCAAATCCGGTCTGCAAGTCAGCACGCTCTCGTTCGGTGCATGGGTGACATTCGGCACGCAACTGGATGCCAACGGTGCGTTGGAACTGATGAGCGCCGCCTACGATCACGGCTGCAACTTCTTCGACAACGCCGAAGTCTACGCTCGAGGCCAAGCCGAAACCATCATGGGCGAAGCACTGACCAAAGCCGGATGGCGACGCGACAGTTACATCGTCTCGAGCAAGGTTTTTGGTGGAGCCATCGACAACCCATCGCCAATCCAACGCGGCCTTTCCCGCAAGCACGTTTTCGAGGCATGCCATCAGGCGATCAAACGCCTGCAATGCGACTACCTGGATTTGTACTTCTGTCACCGCCCAGACCGCCAAACACCCATCGAAGAAACCGTGCGGGCCATGACCGAACTGATTCAACGCGGCGATGTCCTGTACTGGGGCACCAGCGAATGGTCGGCGCAAGAATTGATGGAAGCCTACGCGGTGGCGCGACAGTACAACCTGATCCCACCAACGATGGAACAACCGCAATACAACATGTTCACCCGGTATCGCGTCGAGGTCGAATACAACCGGCTTTACAACCCGGACACGCTCGGGTTGGGCACCACGATCTGGTCGCCATTGGCAAGTGGCCTGCTGACCGGCAAGTACAACGATGTCGTGCCGAATGACACGCGCATCAACCTGCCCGGTTACGAATGGTTGAAGGCAAGGTTCGAGAGTGAAGAGGGGCAAACGAACCTGATCAAAGTCAAAGGCTTGGCGAAAGTCGCCGACGATCTGGGCACGACACTGCCCAAACTGGCACTGGCCTGGTGCACCAAAAACGAACACGTCAGCACGGTAATCACGGGCGCATCCAAAGTCGCGCAAGTGCACGAGAACTTCGCGGCGCTCGAGCTTTTACCGCAAATGACCAGTGAAGTCATGACCGCAATTGATGCAGTGCTGGGCAACAAGGAAACCCGCTTGTACGGCTCGAGCGAGTAAACCGGATCTCGAGACGGGCGGGTGTTGGTCGAAGCCTGCCCGCCTCGAGCATTTGGGCGCCACCAACTTGAGCGGGCGGGTGTGGTGGCGCAAAGCACGTTGACACCAATTCTGGCAGGCATCAGGGGTTCGCAGCACTGACTGTTTTGCCGCACAGTCTCGAGGCCGCAAAACCCGTAGCCTCGAGCCATGAAACCATTCCTGATCGTGCTGCTGATTGGACTGCTGACCACCGCGAGCGCTGCCAGCATCTTCGAGTTCAACACCGCCAGCACCAACTGGTTCGTGCGCAACGATGCCGTCATGGGTGGCATCTCGAGCAGCCGGTTCTCTATTCAAAACGGCACACTGACATTCTCGGGTCGCATCCGACTCGAGAACGACGGTGGTTTCGCAGGCATCCGTTCATACCCGAAAGCCAGCAACCTCAGCGCCTTCAAAGGCATCACCTTGCGCGTGCGCGGCGATGGCAAACGTTACGCCATCCAACTCGTAACCTCGAGCGCCAGACGGGTCACGTACCGAGCGGTTTTTGCGACCACAGCGGGCCAATGGCGCGAGGTCATCGTTCCATTCACGGCGTTTCGACCCACACGGTCCGGGAACCTGCTGCGCGGACCGGCCTTGAACACCAGCACCATCGAACGTTTCGGCCTGAC
>JANOWZ010000321.1:0-6302 GCA_031418155.1 Deinococcales bacterium | reverse complement strand
CAACGCCTCAAGGATTTTTCTGGGTGCGAGGGCTGGACCGCGCAGGAAGCTCGAGTTTTCGTCCAGCGGCACGCCGAGAAGATTGATCATGATTTACGATAACCGGTTCGAGAACACCCGCACCTCGAGTTGAGCCTCCGCCCAATGCTCGAGCACACTTTCGAGTTTGAGGATTTGACGCGGCGCACTCCAACGTTGCGCGTCTTTGTTCAGCACCAATCCGGGCGCGACCACACTGCAAGCATGTTGGGCCAAGCTGCTCGAGTCTAACCAAACGATCACATCGCCAGGTTGCGCATCGCGTGTGGTTTCCTGAAATCCTCGGGTGTGTAAACCAGCCAAGAACGGTTCTTGATGCAACCACAGGAACGAAATTGCTCGAGCTTCAACCAGATCGTTGGTCACGCTGGCGAGTGCGGTGGCAAAACAATTTGGGCCGCTCGAGGTGGCGAATGAATTGGCGAGTTCTTGCACGATTGGATTTGTGATTGCTTCGAGCGCAACGGCCTGCAAACCATCTTCGATCACGACAGCCTCGAGCCAATTGTGCCGAGCAGTTCTCGAGAGTGACCACCAAGCATCGAATCTGATGGCGACATGATCCGCGAGAACATCAGGCTCAAGTTTGGAAAATTCTCGTCCGAGTATTTCTTGCGCGAACTCGAGCGAATAAATCTGGCCGCGTCCAAGTTCGGATTGCAAGGTCATGATCTCGAGTTGTAACGCTGGCTCGAGGTTTCGGAATTGTGCAGGCTCGAACATTGCAACCCAAGGCGCATTACCGACCGAGTACGTCAGGTGGGCATCGTCAAACTCGAACGAATTATCACGCTGTTTGAATTCATCTCGAGAAATCACGTTGACGGATTCCGGCAATTTTTTGCGCCATTCGTTTGACAAGAAAATTGGTTCTTGCGCAGACACCAAAGTCTTCGCCCACGCCTCGAGCGTGGCATCTTCAACCTGGCAGCCGAGAATCGTTCGTGTCACGCGACCAATATACGGCTCGAGGTTCAACGTATCGCGTCCGTCAAACCTCGAGCCAATCGTTTATTTGTCGAGCACGCCATTCGTGTATTGCAAGATCGGTGTGATGTTCGTGAGCGTCGTGTTGACCCGGAACGATCCTTTCGCTTCGTTGGTGGCGGTGTTCACCCCAATATCCTTGGGTGTAAACACCACATTGATGATCTCGAGGTCCACGCGGGTCGCACTGTACGATTTGACCCGTACCGTGCCGGAGCTTGCGAGCCATTGGTGGACGGTTTTGTCCGCTGAGCCTGTTACATTCGTGTCGTACCAGTCCTGGAATTCCATTCTGGCCTGACCGGTTTTGTGATTGGGAACCACTGGGTAATCTTTGGTTGTGATGCCGTTGGCAACATCCCCAAATGAGACGGATATCTTGCGGTAGTCGTAGCGGTTGGTGCTGGCGTTAAAACCGCCATCGTTGGAGACCAGGGTGGTGGTGAATTCGTCCTGGTCTGTGCTCGGGTTGATTCGGCCTTTGAACAGCACGCCGCCCGGTGAGATTAGGCCGATGAAGCTGGGTTTGTTGAACGCCGTGGTGTTTGGGTTCGCGTCGCTCGAGAGTTGATCGAAGTTCACGCTGTCACCGCTGAGGGCGGGTGTTGCGAACAGCGCGTACAATCCGAACTCGTTGATGATTTGCGTCAGTGTGGTCTGGTTGATCGTTGGGATGCCGTTGACGATCTTCCAACCTCCGGCGACCAACTGGTACAACCTCAGGCCCGAGGGGTCCGCTTTGGCTTTCAGGTTGCCCGAGAGTGGCACGATCTTGGCCGGATCAAACGTCAGCGTCAACGTGCCGTTCGAGAGCGTTGCACCGTCTGAGGCACTGATAGCGATGGTGCTGCCCGGAACGATGGCCTGCCCGCTCGGGATGGTTCCGGTGCTGGTGCTCGCGGCAATCGTCACGGTTGCGTCTTTGCTGAGGCCATTTTTGGGAATGATGAGCTTCGATTTTTGATCGCTGCTTGAGGCGCTGCCGCCGTCCTTCGCTTTGATACTGCCGCCTGAACCGACGGTGGTTGTCGTGCCGCCAGTGCTTGGGCAGGCCGTGAGTGCCGTCAAAATTCCGATTGCCAAAATCATGGGAACCGTTCGCATGTTGTGCCTCCACGCTCGAGCCAGTGATTCTGAACCAGCATCTCGAGTCCTGAGATGACGTTACGGATTGGGCGTGACACAATCCGTGACACTTTGGATTGGTTCGGGGATGGATGAAGTGAAAACACCTCGAGTTTGACTGGTCCGATTGAGTCTGGCTTGAGGCGTTTTCTGCCTGCTTTGGGCCAAAAGCCCACTCGGGTTCGATATACTTTGCTTGGATGTCAGGCCTTCCGGTCCCCCCTTCATTACAACCGTTGCTCGCCGCGTGGCACGACTCGAGCCATGAAAAACCACGCTTGCTGCTGCTCGAGGGCACGGCTGGAATCGGTAAAAGCCACAACCTGCGGGCCTTCGCCGCCTCGGGCCAGAATGCGTTGGTGCTGAGCAACGCCTGCACGGGTTGGTTGAGTGCGGCGCTGCGGGCCTTTCACCCTCGGCTCGAGTCGGAACGCGATCCAAGTTTTCTTCAGGCGGCCCGTTCGTTGACAGCGGATGTTGCGTGGGCGCAGGTGGCGCACGCGCCAGCCCTGACGGATCAGAACGCGCTTTGGACGGCGGTGGTGCAGGCGTTTGAACGGTTGGCTCGACGCAGCGGTGGCTTGATTTTGCTGCTCGAGGATGCTCACGACGCGGGCGCGGATGACTTGGGCGCGTTGCGCGTCTTGTACCGGCGGGCGTTGCTCGGTAAGGCCCCAATTTTGATTGCACTTTCGGCGCGACCGCCAATCCGAGATTCGGCACGAGATTCAGTGGTGCAAGATTTGCTCGAGGGTTTCGGGCAGGATGCCGCGATTGCCGATGGGCTCGCGCCAGAACGCCTGTCTCTCTCGAGCCTCGATCAAAATGGCGTGACCGCGTTGGCACGGGAGCACCTGCATTCAGATTTCTTGCCGGATGGTCTTGCCGCTTGGTTGCACGCTCGGGCGGAGGGCCATCCGTTGCACACGCTCGAGTTGTTGCGCTTCTTGTGCGACGGTGGCGCACTGCGGCAGGCTGGCACGATCTGGGTCTTTCGAGCACCGAGCGGGAAGGCCGTGCCGCGTCAACTCGAGGCGGTTTTGCAGGCCCGACTCTTGACGGTTCAGGCCGATGCTCAAGCGTGGTTGGGCATGACCGCGTTGGCGGTGATTGATCGTCCTGTGACGGTCCATGAATGGTCGAAGTTGACCCGTCAGAACACGGATCGGATCGTTGAGGTTGCGAACCGCCTCGAGCACCGGGGATTGTTGCGCGAAGGGCTTGAGGCGGGCGAAACGGTGTTCAGTGTGGCGCACCCGCTGTACGCGCCGTTGATTCGGGCGCAACTTGCGCAACCGGAACTCGAACGCCTGCACGAACGTTCACTCGAGGTTTGTAAGGATGTTTCCGAACGGGCGCGTCATGCTCGGGCGTGCAACCATCCGTCGGCGAATGCTTTGACGTTTAAGGCACTCGAGGATGCGCAACGGCGTTTCGCGCATTCGGATGTGGTGGGCCATGCCGAGAACCTGCTGGCGATTGAACCTGGCAATATCACTGTCATTGCGAGGCTCAGCAGGTCGTTGTTCGTGCTTGGTGAAACGAAACGCGCCCTGGAGGTCTCGTTGGGTGCCGAAATTGCAGATGCATCAGACCATTTTGAGGTGCTCGAGGTTCGCTTCCACATCCTGATGCGTTTGGGCCGATACGACGATGCCCTCGAGACTGCGTTGCGTTGCCAGCAAGACTCAACCCACGTTGCGACGGGGCAATTGAACCAGGCGCTCGCCCTGATGCACCTCGAACGATTCGCCGAGGCCCGCCGTACCGTCGATGAACTGCTGCTCGAGTTTCCCGAGGCGAGCACACGACACGGCAAGGCGCTCGATATTCTCTCTGATGTCGTCTATTCACAAGGAGACCTGCGGGCCTCGCTCGAGATTGGATCACGGGCGGCAAACATGCTGCGTGAATTCGGCGATGAAAAAAGCCTTGCCATCACCCTGTCAAACTTGGGTGGATGCTGCGTGCATTTTGGTCTCTGGGATCAGGGTCGCGCCCATCTCGAGGAGGCGATCAGCCTGTTCGTGCAACGCGGCGCATTTCAGCACGTGATGTTCGCCCGCAATAACCTCGGATTTTTGCTGGTCGAAAACGGCAGGTACAGCGAGGCGCGAGGTTTGCTGTTAAACATTTGCCAGCAGGCCAATACCGCCAAGGAAACCAGGGTTGAGGCCGCCGCACTCACCAGCCTTTCGGACCTTGAATGGCAAAGTGGTCACCTCAATTTGGCATGGCAGTACCATGAGCAGGCCCGAACGCTCGAGCAGCGCGAATCCGCCGATCTGGTGGACCGGGCGCACCTGCAAGCATTGCGCGGCAACATCGCAGCCGCACTCGAGTTGGTGGATTCGCCGCAAACACCGTTTCACATCCAGAAGGCCGCGAAGCGTGCGCGGATCGCGCTTCTGGCCGGACAGTACGACCGGGTTGCCGTCTTCTTGGACGAAGCGCAAACCCCGGAGGATCACGCCACCCGTCTCGCGCAAGCCAAGCTGCTGCGCGGCCTCGCCCATCACAAGCTTGGTCAACAGGATCGGGCGATTACGGACTTGCTCGAGGCCCAAGAACTTGCCGAGGTCGGAGGCAACAGCGTCATCGGGCTCGAGGCGCATTTGGCGTTGGCGCTGCTCGAGGATCGCATTGATGATGCCCGAGCCGATGTGCGATCACTCGAGGCGCTCGATGCCTATGGTCATACGTTGGTCCTTCAGACGTTATTGGCATCTGATTGGGCATCACGACAGGCATCTGTGACCTCAAAACCTGTGGGCAATCCGCGTCCATTGTTGCAACGAAGCACGCTTCGTACCCTCGGATCGTTCGCCCTGGAGCGCGACGGACAAACCACCGTTCTGCGCGACTCGAAAGCCCGAGACTTGCTGGCGCACCTGTTGGTCGCCCTCTTGCGCGAAGACGGTCCCGGTATTCCCAGAGCGCAATTGATCGATGCGATCTGGCCGGAATCTGGCGACACCGAAGCGCTCGAGGTCAACTTTCGCGTGACCCTAAAACGCCTGCGCGAAAAACTTGGCGATACCGCCAGCGTCTTCAGTCGAGATGGCATTTACGAATTGCGCAACCTCAACGCCGACGTGACACACTTTTTGCAGGCGCTCGAGCGGTTGGATTTTGAAGCGGCCCTCGGGTGGTACAAAGGCGAATTTCTGCCCAACATCGACGTGATCGATGCCGAGATCGTGCGGGCACAACTCTGGCAACGTTTCCGCGATACGGCCTTGCGATCCAGCCTCGAGCAACCCGCACCGGTTGCAGCAGACTTGCTCGAGAAATTGCATCGTCTCGAACCATTGGATGTGACACTGCTTGAACGCTTGACGAGCACGTTACGGTCGGCGAACGATCCGTACCGGCTCGAGCAAACCCTGTCTCGAGCCAGAACAATCTTTGAGCGTGAAACCGGTGAAATCCCCATTGAACTTTTAGTGCTCGAACGCGCCTAACCCTCGAGCATTTCCGGGTGCTTTCGTTTCCAGTACCGCACCAAACCATCCGCCGCCATCTGATACGGTGTCGCCAGTGCGTAACGCATCTCGAGTGTTTTGTCCGCCTCGTTGCGCAATTGTGCAATCGCATTCTCGCGGATGTGCGTCGCCACCCCAATTGAATCCTCGCCGTGTTGCAAAGCCTCGAGCGAAAGTTGTCCGAGTTCGTTAATGCTGCGTTCAAGCCGATCCAAGTGAGCCGTCACATCGTTGACCTCACCGAAATGCGCGATGAACAACCGTGAGGCTTTGCACTCCCGCAAGACTTGAAGGCTCGTTCGCCACGCCTCGAGGTCAATGTCTGGTGGTGGTGTCGGTGCGACCACATGTGTCGAACCCGGCAAACGCACGCCGCCCACATCGCCCGTGAACACCGCATCCTCGAGTTGATACGCGATGTGATGAACCGCATGACCCGGCGTGTAATATGCACGAAACTCGAGACCCGCAAGCTTCAAATGTTCACCACCCTCGAGCACATTCAATTTGTTGGCGGGAACCGGCTCGAATTTGCCCCACAACGAATCCATCATCTCGCCGTAAATGCGTGTGGCCGATTCGATCAATTTTTCTGGGCGTTCCATGTGACCCGCACCGTTCTTGTGAACGTAAACCTTCGCGCCAAACTCTCGAGCAAGCGTTCCC
>JANOWZ010000320.1:0-1614 GCA_031418155.1 Deinococcales bacterium | reverse complement strand
CGTGATGCGTCTGCGCTATTTGATGGGTGATCGTGCTGCCGCCCTCGCCGCGTTTGAACAACTCGAGCAACTCTTGAAGCGAGAATTGGGTGTGGAACCACTGCCGGAAAGCCTCGAGTTGATGCGTCAAATCGAACGCGGCAGCATCCTGCCGGTGGCGGCGGCCCCATCACGCAACGTGCCGTTGTCGGTGCTGCGTCCGCCCGTGCTGGTTGGACGCGAGCAGGAGTGGGTGCAACTCGAGGCGGCCTGGACTGCTGGGCTGCCGGTGTTCATCAGCGGTGAACCGGGCGCGGGTAAGTCGCGCTTGGCTCAAGATTTCGCCGCCAGCAAAGGTCGTGTCTTTCGCTTTAGTGGTCGCCCCGGCGACGCGGGCGTGCCGTTCTCCTCGCAGGCTCGAGGTATTCACGACACGCTGCTTGCGCAACCAGAATTGCTCGAGAAGTTACCAGATTGGGTGCGTTCCGAACTCTCGCGCCTGCTGCCCGAGCTAGCCGCTGGTGAACAGATGCCGCCGCTCACTTCACAGGCCGAAAAATTGCGTCTGTACAATGCATTCGGCGTGTTTATCCGCCAGGCGCGTCAGGACGGGGCCACGACGGTCTCGGACGACGTGCAGTACGTGGACCGGGCCTCCAGCGAAATGATGATGTACCTGTGGGGGAACACGCCGCAACCGGGACCGCACGGTGCCGTATCGCGGGTCATCAACATCTACCGGCGTGGCGAACTGGCCAGCGATCTCGAGGCGATGATCTCAGGGCTCGTTGAGGCGGGCTTGGCCGTGCGGATCGAACTCAAGCCGCTCGATGCCATGTCGATCAACGCTTTGCTCGAGGGGCTGGACTTGCCAGATACCGCCGACCTTGGAGCAGCCTTGACGCGCTACGCGGGTGGCAATCCGATGTTCACGCTCGAGACAATCAAGCATCTTTGGGAGACCGGTCAGTTGCAGCACGGTTGGCCGGGTCGCTTGCCACCACCAGGCAAGGTTGGGCCGCTGGTGCAACGCCGCCTCGAGCGGTTGTCTGTGATGGCCTTGAATCTGGCGCAAGCGGCAGCGGTCTTGCAACGCGATTACAGTTTTGAACTGGTCACACAGATGCTCGGCGTTTCGAGCCTGGATGCCCTGCCTGCTTGGGCGGAACTCGAGGCGGCGCAAGTGATGGCGAACGAACGCTTCAGTCACGACCTGGTGTTCGAGGCGGTGCAAGCAAACATGCTCGAGTCGGTGCGGCGCTGGTTGAACCGTCGCGCCGCCGAAGTGCTCGAGGCGTCCGCTGTGCATGGTGCTCGCGTGGCCGAGCACTGGCTGGCTGGGTTTGAGCCTGTGCGGGCTGCACCGCAATGGCTCGCCGCAGCCGAACAAGCGGTGGCCGCGTTGCGTCTGTCAGAGGCGGCAGATTTTTTCGCGCAGGCGGCAGATGCGTTTGAAAGCAACAACGATTTTGAGGCGGCATTCGAGGCACGTTACGCCGAGTTGCGGCAACGGCTCGAGGTCGATGCCAGTGACCGCACGCAAAGCTCGAGTGAACGCTTACTAAAACTTGCCCGCACGCCTCGACAGCGGGCGCAGGCACGGCTTGCCGAGGCGATGTTCCTTTCCATCAAAGG